>NZ_JAWDID010000037.1:0-55677 GCF_032464875.1 Allobosea rubneri | reverse complement strand
CGCCCGCACCACCGCCGCCCGCGTCCCCGCGCCGACGAATGCCGAGGCCGCGCCCGCCGCTGCAACCCTGCCGCCCTGCGAGCAGGATCTGGTGGACGCCTGCGGCACCGTGCTCGACCGCCGCATGAGCTTCCAGAGCTTCGTCGTCGGCAAGTCGAACGCGCTCGCCTTTGCCGCCGCCGAGCGCATTGCCGCCGCCCCGGCCGGCGCGACGCCGTACAACCCGCTTTACATCCATGCCGGCGTCGGCCTCGGCAAGACGCACCTGATCCAGGCGATCGCCCAGGACGCGCGCCAGCACGGCAAGCGCGTCGCCTATTTCACCGCCGACCGCTTCATGTACGGCTTCGTCGCGGCGCTGAAGTCGCAGACCGCCCTCGCCTTCAAGGAGAAGCTGCGCGGTATCGACCTGCTGATCGTCGACGACGTGCAGTTCATCCAGGGCCGCTCGATCCAGCAGGAGTTCGGCCACACGATCAACGCGCTGATCGATGCCGGCAAGCAGATCGTCGTCGCCGCCGACCGGCTGCCGGGCGATCTCGAGACGATGGAGGAGCGCATCCGCTCGCGCCTCGCCGGCGGCCTCGCGGTCGAGATCGGCGAGCTCGACGAAGGCCTGCGCGTCAAGATCCTCGGCAGCCGGCTCGAAGCGCTGCAGGCGGCGCATTCGACCTTCCAGGTCAATCCGGACGTTGTCGCCTATGTCGCCCGCGCGGTCGCCACCAATGGCCGCGACCTCGACGGCGCGGCCAACCGGATCCTGGCGCATGCGACCCTGACCGGGGCGACGGTGACCATGGAAACCGCCGAGGCGGCGATCCGCGACCTGGTGCGCACCCGCGAGCCGCGCCGCGTCAAGATCGAGGAGATCCAGAAGCTGGTCGCGACCCGCTACAATGTCAGCCGGGCCGACATCCTCTCGGAGCGGCGCACGGCCGCCGTGGTCAAGCCGCGCCAGATCGCGATGTATCTCGCCAAGGCGCTGACGCCGCGCTCGTTGCCTGAGATCGGCCGTCGCTTCGGCGGGCGCGACCACACCACCGTGTTGCACGCGGTGCGCAAGATTGAAAAGGCGATCGGCGAGGACCGGCTGCTGCATGACGAGGTCGATCTGCTGAAGCGCATGCTGCAGGAGTGAGGCTACTCCCGACGGACGGGCTTGCGCAGTCCGGAAACGGCACTGCGTGGCGGTAAGCTGTGGTTGCCGGCGCGCGCACCCTTGCGCCGGCGCAAGCGCTCCGGCAATGTCGCGGGCCATTCCGTCGCCCGCCGTCCGGTGGACGCCAGCACATGCCAGAAGACGCCATGAAGGTTACGGTCGAACGCTCCACGCTCCTGAAGTCGCTCGGGCATGTCCATCGCGTGGTGGAACGCCGCAATACGATCCCGATCCTCTCCAACCTGCTGCTGCGCGGCAGCGAGGACGGGCTGAAGCTGAAAGCGACCGATCTCGATATCGAGGTGGTCGAGACGGTCCCGGCCGACATCGTCGAGCCCGGCGCGACCACCGTGCCGGCCCACACGCTCTACGACATCGTCCGCAAGCTGCCGGACGGCGCCCAGGTCTCGCTGGAGACGACCGGCGACAGCGGCCAGATGGTGCTGCGCTCGGGCCGTTCGCGCTTCACCCTGCAGACCCTGCCTGAAAGCGATTTCCCGGACATCACCGCCGGCGAGATGGCGCACCGCTTCGTGCTTCCGGCCGGCGAGCTCAAGCGCCTGATCGACAAGACCCAGTTCGCGATCTCGACCGAAGAGACCCGCTACTATCTCAACGGCATCTATCTGCACGCCATCGACGTCGAGGGTCGCCCGGTTCTGCGCGCGGTCGCGACCGACGGCCACCGCCTCGCGCGCGTCGACACCGCCGCTCCGCAGGGCGCGCTCGGCATGCCGGGCGTGATCGTGCCGCGCAAGGCCGTGGCCGAGATCCAGAAGCTGCTCGAGGACGGCGAGAGCGAGGTCCAGGTCGAACTGTCCGGCAGCAAGATCCGCGTCGCGACGGCGGCGGTGGTGCTGACCTCCAAGCTGATCGACGGCACCTTCCCCGACTACCAGCGCGTCATTCCCTCCGGCAACGACAAGCTGCTCACCGTCGACAAGGGCGATTTCGCCGCCTCGGTCGACCGCGTCTCGACGATCTCGTCCGAGCGCGGCCGCGCCGTGAAGCTGTCCATGGCCGAGGGCCGGATGACGCTCTCGGTGACCAATCCCGATTCCGGCTCGGCGACCGAGGAGATCGAGGTCGACTACGATGCGAGCCCGCTCGATATCGGCTTCAACGCCCGCTATCTGATGGACATCGCCGCCCAACTCGACGGCGATACCGCCCTGCTCAAGCTCGCCGATCCCGGCTCGCCGACGGTGATCCAGGACCGCGAGGGCGCCTCGGCACTCTATGTGCTGATGCCGATGCGGGTCTGACGCGACCAGCCTTGACCGCGGTCGCCCGCCTCACCCTGCAGAATTTCCGCTCCTACCCGGCCCTCGATCTTGCGATCGAGGGCCGGCTCGTTGCGCTGTGCGGCGAGAACGGGGCCGGCAAGACCAATCTCCTCGAGGCACTCTCGCTGTTCGCGCCCGGGCGCGGCCTGCGGCGCGCCGATCTTGCCGATATGGTGCGGGTGCCGGGTGATGGCGGCTTTGCCGTATCGGTCGGGCTCGCCGATGACGGGGCAAGGCTCGGCATCGGACTGGAGCCGCCCGATGCCGAAGGCCGCCGCGCCCGCCTCGCGCGCATTGACGGTGCACCGGCCGGCTCCGCGACGGCTTTCAGCGAGTATCTGCGCCTGGTCTGGCTGACGCCGGATCTCGACGGCCTGTTCCGCGGCTCGGCCGGCGAGCGCCGGCGCTTTCTCGACCGGCTGGTGCTCGCGGTCGACCCCAGCCATGGCACGCGCTCCAACGCGCTCGAAAAGGCGCTGCGCTCGCGCAACCGCATCCTCGAGGAGAGCCCGTTCGAGCGGCGCTGGCTCGACTCGGTCGAGCGCGAGATCGCCGAGCTCGGCGTCGCGGTCGCCGCCGCCCGGGCCGAAACCGTGGCGCGGCTGTCGACGATCATCGAGCAGAACCGCGACGAGAGCTCGCCCTTCCCGCATGCGCAGATCCGGCTCGAAGGCGAGATCGACGCGCTGGTCGCGAGCCTGCCGGCGCTCGACGCAGAGGACCGCTACCGCGAGCTGCTCGCGCAGATGCGGCCGCGCGACAAGGCGGCGGGGCGCACGCTCGCCGGGCCGCAGGCCTCCGACCTTCTGGTCCGCCATGCCTTGAAGGACATTCCGGCCGGCCAGGGCTCGACGGGCGAGCAGAAGGCGCTGCTGATCGGGCTCGTCCTGGCGCATGCCCGGCTGGTGGCGAGCATGAGCGACCTGCCGCCCCTGGTGCTGCTCGACGAGATCGCCGCCCATCTCGACCCGCGCCGGCGCGCCGCGCTCTATGCCGGGCTCGGCGAGCTCGGCTGCCAGGTCTGGATGACCGGCGCCGACCCAGCTCTGTTCGGCGACCTGCCGCCGCAATCCCAGCGCCTCCTGGTCACGCCGGGCAACGTCGCCGCCCTGCCCTGAGGCACCTGTATCCGGACGCTGAACCCGGCAGGCCTCACCCTCGCTGATCGCAGACATCACGCATGCCGATGGGACAGCCGCGCCGCGCACTGCTAAATTCGCCGGCCAGCAGAGCTGCACGCCGCAGGGAACCGAACGCATGGACATCGCCGGATTCATGGTCTTTGCCGGGGTCTATTTCCTGGCGGTCGCGTCGCCGGGGCCGGGCATCGCGGCGCTGGTCGCGCGCTCGCTCTCGACCGGCTTTCGCCGCGCCGTACCCTTCGTGCTCGGCATCGCCGCCGGCGACCTCGTCTGGCTGACCTTTTCGGCGCTCGGCCTGTCGCTGCTGATGCAGAGCTTCCACGGCGTCTTCGTCGCCATCAAATATGCCGGCTGCGCCTATCTGATCTATCTCGCCTGGAAGCTCTGGACCACGCCGGTCGATAGCACCAAGGCGCCCGAGGCCATCCCCGGCGAGGGCTGGCGCCTGTTCTTCGGCGGCATCGCGCTGACGCTCGGCAACCCCAAGGTAATGGTGTTCTTCGTCTCGATCCTGCCGCTGGTGGTCGATCTCAGCGCGATCACGCCGCTGCTCTTCGTCGAGATCGCGGTGCTGACCATGGTGATCATCAACACCACGCTGCTCGGCTACGCTTATGCGGCCGACCGCGCCCGCCGGCTGGTCTCCAGCCCACGCACGATGCGCCGGATCAACCGGTTCACCGGCGGCGTCATGGCCGGCGCCGCGGCGTTGATCGCAACGCGCGGCTGAGATGGCGGGCACGAACGCAGGTCTCCACGCCGTTCGCCGCGAGGACTGGTCCGAGACGCCTGGCGAATGGCATGGCGAGGTTCAGGGCTTCGGCGGCGAGGTCTCGCTGATCTTCGTCCGGGCCGAGCCGGGCAAAGGGCCACGACTGCACAGCCATCCCTACCCCGAGACCTTCATCGTCCGCGCCGGCCGGGCGCTCTATACGATCGACGAACGGGAGATCGAGGCGGGGCCGGGAGAGATCCTGGTGGTGCCGGCCGGCGTGCCGCACAAATTTCGCAGCCTCGGACCGGACACGCTGGAATCGATCGACATCCACGCCAGCGAGCACTTCGTCACCGACTGGATGGAATAAAGCTCAGCGCCCGCCCTTTGCGGCGATCAGCTTCGCGACCTCGCTCTGGCCACGCTTGCGGGCATGCTGGAGCGGGGTGACTCCGTCCTTGTCGGCGAGATTGGGATTGGCGCCGGCATCGAGCACGAGCTTCGCCACCTGCTGGTGGCGCGGCCCGCCATCGCCGAGGATCACGATCTCCAGAAGGCAGGTCCAGCCGAGATTGTTGACGTGGTTCACGTCGATGCCGCTGGTCAGGAGCAGCTTCACCGTCTCGACATGGGCGCGCTCGCAGGCCGGGATCAGCGCGTCGCCGCCATAGCGGTTGCGCAGCGAGAGATCGGGCTTCAGCGGCAGCATGGCAGCGATGATCTCACTACGGCCGGCGGCCCCGGCGAGCAGCCAGGGCGTGTCCTGGTTGGCTGCCCGGGCATTCAGGCTCGCACCGGCCGCGAGCAGCGCCTTGGCGACCGCGACATGGTTGCCGGCTACGGCGCGCAGCAGCGGGGTCTGGCCCTGCCCGTCGCGCTGTTCGAGGTTGGCCCCGGCCGCGATCAGCCGGCCGACCTCGGCGAGATTGCCGGAAGACGCAGCGGAGAGCAGGTCCACAGTTGCCGCACCAGCGCCCGTCATCAGCATCGCCCCCGCCAGAACACCGGCCAAAAGCCGCCTAGTCCGCCTCATCGTCCACCTTCGAGCAGCCGCCCGACCACCCGCGCGGTATAGTCGACCATCGGCACGATCCGGGCATAGTTAAGGCGCGTCGGGCCGATGATGCCGACCACGCCGACGATGCGCTGCTCGCCGTCGCGGAACGGCGCGGCGACGATCGAAGAACCCGACATCGAAAACAGCTTGTTCTCGGAGCCGATGAAGATGCGCACCCCGTCGCCGGCCTCGGCCCGGGTCAGAAGGTCGATCAGCTCGGTCTGCGTCTCGAGATCGGCGAAGAGCAGGCGGATGCGCTCGAGATCCTCCTGCGCCTTGAGATCCTCGAGCAGATTGGCCTGGCCGCGGACGATCAGGTGCCGGTCGCCGGAGGGACCGGACGAAGTCGCGATGCCGCTTTCGACGAGACGCGCCGTCAGCCCGTCGAGCTCGCGCTCCATCTCGGCACGGCTGTCGTCGATCTCGCGGCGGATCTCCGCCAGCGTCTTGCCGGCGATGCGGGCATTTAGGAAATTGCCGGCCTCGACCAGCGCCGAGGCCGGCAGGCCCGGCGGCAGCGCGAGCAGGCGGTTCTCGACCGTGCCATCATCGGCGACCAGCACGACGAGGGCGCGATTGGCATCAAGCCGGACGAACTCGATATGCTTCAGCCGGGCATTGGCCTTGGTGGTGACGACGACGCCCGCTCCGCGCGAAAGACCTGACAGCAAGGCGGAAGCCTCGGTCAGCGTGCCGTCGAGGGTGCGCCCGCTTGCAGCCGCGCGCATCTGCGCCTCGATGCGGGTCCGCTCCTCCGAAGTGAGGTTGCCGACCTCCATCATCGCATCGACGAAGAAGCGCAGGCCCCGCTCGGTCGGCAGGCGCCCGGCCGAGGTGTGGGGGGCGTAGATCAGTCCGGCCATTTCGAGATCGGTCATGACATTGCGCACCGTCGCCGGCGACAGCGTCATCGGCAGGAGGCGCGCGATGTTGCGCGAGCCGACCGGCTCGCCGGTGGCGAGGTAGCCATCGACGATATGGCGGAAGATTTCACGCGAGCGCTGGTCGATCTCGACCAAGCCGCCCGGTGTTTCCGGGCGCGTATAGGCGCTCATCTGGCGGCAAGGGGCCTGTTGTACATGCTCCATTGTCCCTTCGCGGGCGCGGCGGATCAAGCGGCATCTGCACGGCCTCGCCTTGCCGCCCCATCTTGAAACGCCTACAAGCCGCCAATCCCAGAAAAGCAGGACGATGACGATGAGACCCTCCAAGCGTGCCGCCGACGAGATGCGCAAGGTCACGCTCGAGCGTGGCGTGGTCCGCTATGCCGAGGGCTCCTGCATGGTGAGCTTCGGCGAGACCAGGGTGCTCTGTGCCGCGACCGTCGAGGAAAAGGGGCCGCCCTGGCTGCGCGGCACCGGCAAGGGCTGGGTCACCGCCGAATACTCGATGCTGCCGCGCGCCACGCACGAGCGCACCCGCCGCGAGGTCACCTCCGGCAAGCCCTCGGGCCGCACGCAGGAGATCCAGCGTCTGGTCGGGCGCAGCTTGCGCGCCGTCGTTGATCTCACCGCGATCGGCGAGCGCCAGATCGTCGTCGACTGCGACGTGCTGCAGGCCGATGGCGGCACCCGCACCGCCTCGATCACCGGCGCCTGGGTCGCGCTGCACGATGCGCTGAAATGGATGGAAGGGCGGGGCATGCTCAAGGGCACCAACCCGCTGAAGGACCATGTCGCGGCGGTGTCTTGCGGCATCGTCGCCGGCAACCCGGTGATCGATCTCGATTATGTCGAGGATTCCGGCGCCCAGACCGACGCGAATTTCGTAATCACCGGCGCGGGCGGCCTCGTCGAGGTCCAGGGTACGGCCGAGGGCGCGCCCTTCTCCGAGGACGAGCTGATGGCCTTGCTCAAGCTCGCCAAGGGCGGCGTCGGCCAGCTCGTAGCGCTGCAGAAGGCGGCGGTGGCCTGACGCCATGAACGGAAACCGCCCCCTCTCCGGCAAGGTCGTGATCGCGACCCACAACCAGGGCAAGCTGCGCGAGATGCGCGAGCTGATGGCGCCCTATGGCGTCGAGCTGGTCTCGGCGGGCGAGCTTAGCCTGCCCGAGCCCGAGGAGGACGGCCACATGTTCGCCGAGAACGCCGCGATCAAGGCTGTGGCGGCGGCGAACGCGTCCGGCCTGCCGGCGCTGGCGGACGATTCCGGCATCTGCATCGACGCGCTCGACGGCGCGCCCGGCCTGTTCTCGGCCAACTGGGCCGGTCCGGGCAAGGATTTCGCCCCGGCGCTGGCCCGTGTGCAGGCCGAGCTCGCCAAGCGCGGCGCGACCATGCCGGAACAGCGAAAGGCGCATTTCGTCTCGGCGCTCGTAATCGCCTGGCCGGACGGGCATCAGGAACTGTTTGAGGGCCGCGTCTTCGGTGCAGTCGTCGATGCGCCGCGCGGCACATCCGGCTTCGGCTACGACCCGATCTTCCAGCCGGCGGGCTACGCCAAGACCTTTGGCGAGATGACGGCGGAGGAGAAGCACGGCATTCCGGCCGATGGCTCGCCCGGCCTGTCACACCGCGCCCGCGCCTTCCATGTGCTGGCCGCCGCCTGCCTGAGGAAGCCCGCTTGACGGGCAAGGCCGCCTTGGCTGGGCGGCAGAGCGTGCCGGCACATCCGACCGCGGATGCCGGCTTCGCCGTCTATGTGCACTGGCCGTTCTGCCTGGCCAAATGCCCCTATTGCGACTTCAACAGCCATGTCCGGCATTCGCCGCCGGACCAGGCCCGCTATATCGCGGCCTTCCGGCGCGAGATCGCCCATCGCGCGGCGCTGGCGCCGGGCCGGACCGTCTCCTCGATCTTCTTCGGCGGCGGCACGCCCTCGCTGATGGAAGGCGCGACTGTCGGCGCGATCCTGGACGCGATCGGCGAGCACTGGGCCGTCGATCCCAATTGCGAGGTCTCGCTCGAAGCCAACCCGACCAGCGTCGAGGCCGGCCGCTTCCGCGATTTCCGGGCGGCCGGGGTCAACCGCGTCTCGCTCGGCGTGCAGGCGCTGAACGATGCCGACCTCAAATCCCTCGGCCGGATGCATTCGGCGCAGGAGGCGCTGGACGCGGTCGCGATCGCTCGGAAATATTTCGAGCGCTACTCCTTCGACCTGATCTACGCCCGCTCGCCCGGCCAGACGCCGGCGCTCTGGCGCGCCGAACTCGAGCTTGCTATCAGCCATGCCGCCGAGCATCTCTCGCTCTACCAGCTGACGATCGAACCCGGCACCGCCTTCGACAAGCTGTTCCAGGCCGGAAAGCTCGCCATTCCCGATCCCGATGCCGGGGCCGAGCTCTACGAGATCACGCAGGAGATCACGGCGAAGCACGGCCTGCCGGTCTACGAGATTTCGAACCATGCGCGGCCGGGCGCCGAATGCCGGCACAATCTGGTCTACTGGCACTATGGCGAATATGCCGGCATCGGCCCTGGCGCCCATGGCCGGCTGGTGACGGCCGACGGCCGGATGGCGCAATCGACCGAGAAGCATCCCGAGACCTGGCTGCAGCGGGTCGAGACCGATGGCGACGCGCTGATCGAGAACGAGCAGCTAACCGCCGAAGCGCAGGGCGACGAATACCTCCTGATGGGCCTGCGGCTCGTCGACGGCATCGACCTTGCCGTGTTCGAGGCCCTGTCGGGCCGGCCGCTCAACTCGAACCGGATCGGCAGCCTGATCGGCGAAGGCTTCCTGATGCGCAAGCCCGGCGGGCGCCTCGCCGCGACGCCGGAAGGCGCGCTCCTGCTCGACGCGCTGGTCGCCGATCTCGCCGCCTGAACAGCAGGCAGAGCGGAATCCCGAGCATTAAACCGATTTAGCCGGAGGGGAAGCCCCGGTCGATCGACAACAGTCATGACGCTGCGTCACATCGGCGCCACGCCGCCGCCGCAATCGGCGCTCCCGATGCTTCCCGCAAGGACGGAACAGTCCAATCCAGGGAGGCCAAGATGCATCAGCAGTCGATGGACGATGGATCGCGCCCGGCGTTTTCGCGCCGCAGGCTCCTGCAGGTCGCCGGGGCCGGCGCGCTCGCCGCAAGCGCGGGGCAAGCCCTCGCACAGGCTCCTTCCGGGCCGGCGGCGCCGCCGAGCACGGTGACCACACCACCGCGCGATTTCAGCCGGAACGGCGCGCCGACGACCTATTTCTGGGATCCCGACATCATCGCCGTCGACCCCGCCTTCAACGGCCTCGCCCAGCCCAATGCCCCGATCCAGCGACTCTGGACCGGCGCGCTCTGGAGCGAGGGCCCGGCCTGGAACGCGCAGGGACGCTATCTAGTCTGGAGCGACATCCCCAACAACCGGCAGTTGCGCTGGCTCGAGGATGACGGCCGCGTCAGCGTCTTCCGCACGCCCTCCGGCAACAGCAACGGCAACAGCTTCGACTATCAGGGCCGGCAGCTTTCCTGCGAGCACCTCAACCGCCGCGTCGTGCGCTACGAGCTCGACGGCTCGGTGACGATCCTCGCCGACAAGTTCGACGGCAAGCGGCTGAACTCGCCCAACGACATCGTCCAGCATCCCGACGGCAGCTACTGGTTCACCGATCCGCCCTATGGCGGCCAGCTCTACGAGGGCGCGCCCGATGCGGCGGGCGGGCCGAGCAACGCCAATGGCAAGATCAACCCGCGCCTCGGCCAGCCGCCCGAGATCGGCTTCTTCAAGCGCGAACTGCCGACGAACTGCTACCGGATCGACCCGAGCGGCCGCGTCGACCTCGTCGTCAATGAAAGCCAGGTGCCGGACCCGAACGGGCTCTGCTTCTCGCCCGACAACAAGAAGCTCTACATCGCCTCGACCGGTAAGGGCCCGGGCGATACCGGGCCTGGCGGCAAGGGCGACATCCATGTCTTCGATGTCGGGCCCGACAACAAGCTCTCCAACCAGAAGCTGTTCTCGGACTGCATGGTCGACGGCGTGAAATGCGGGCCGGACGGGCTGCGCTGCGATGTCGAGGGCAATCTCTGGGCCTCGTCCAATGCCGGGCGGGCGGTCGGCTACAGCGGCGTGCTCTGCTTCAATCCGACCGGCAAGCTGATCGGCCGCATCCGCCTGCCGGAGATCTGCGGCAATGTCTGCTTCGGCGGGCCGAAGCGGAACCGGCTGTTCATGGCGGCGAGCCAGTCGCTCTACGCGCTCTATCTCGGCACGCAGGGCGCCGCGCCGGCCTGAGCAGTGCGGCATCCGCCGTCATTGCGAGGAGCGAAGCGACGAAGCAATCCAGGGAACGCAGAGCGCTGCCACTCCTGGATTGCTTCGCTGCGCTCGCAATGACGGCCCGCACGCGCCTGACCACGATCAATCGGAACCAGCCGCCCTCAGAGAAAACTGGCGATCTCCTCCAGCGGCTTCTTGCCGATGGCGGGAACGAGGCAGCCCTCGGCGGGATAGCCGACGACAAGGAGGATCACCGCCTTCTCGTTGTCGGGGCGGCCGCAGAGCTCGTTGAGGAAGTTCATCGGCGCCGGCGTGTGGGTCAGCGTCGCAAGGCCTGCCTGATGCAGCGAGGCGATCAGGAATCCGGCGGCGATGCCGACCGATTCCGGCACGTAATAGTGCTTCACCTTGCGCCCCTGCGCGTCATAGCCCCAGCGCTGCGCGAAGATCGCGATCAGCCAGGGCGCGGTCTCGAGGAAGGGCTTGTGCTCGTCGGTGCCGAGATGGCTGAGTGCATCCAGCCATTCCTCGCCGGCGCGGCCGGCATAGAAGGCGCGCTCCTCCTCCTCGGCGCCCTCGCGGATCTTCCGCTTCAGCTCCGGGTCGGAAATGCAGACGAAGGTCCAGGGCTGCTGGTTGGCGCCGGAAGGAGCCGTGCCGGCGGTCGCGACCGCCGCCTCGATCACCTCGCGCGGCACCGGCCTGTCGGAATAGTCGCGCACCGTGCGGCGCTTGCGCATCGTCGCCAGGAAGGCGTCGGCGCGCACCTGCATCTCCTCCTCGGGGCAGCCCTCGAAGGCGAGCGGCATGGTCGCGTAGACGTTCATCGGTTTCCTCCTGACAGCTTCTTGCGGGCGAGCCTGCTTGCACAATAGACCATCCCGGCCCATCGCCCTATGGTCCCGCGCATGACGAACGATAGCCCCTCGCTGAAGCCCGGCGACCACCTCTTCCTGGTCGATGGCTCGAACTTCATCTTCCGCGCCTATTTCCAGTCGATCAATCAGGACCGGAAATACAATGCCCGCTCGGACGGGCTGCCCTCCGGCGCGGTTCGACTGTTCGCGACGAAGCTTTTCCAGTTCGTCCGCGAGGGTGTGCTCGGCGTCAGGCCGACCCATCTCGCCATCGTCTTCGACAAGAGCGAGAACTCGTTCCGCAAGCAGATCTACCCCGCCTACAAGGGCAACCGCTCGGACCCGCCGCCGGACCTGATCCCGCAATTTCCGCTGATGCGCGAGGCGGTGCGGGCCTTCGGGCTGATCCCGGTCGAGCAGGATGTCTACGAGGCCGACGATTTGATCGCGACCTATGCGAAACAGGCGCGCGAGGCCGGCGCCGACGTGCTGATCGTCTCGGCCGACAAGGACCTGATGCAGCTCGTGCGGCCGGGAGTCGCCATGTACGACCCGGCCTCCGGAGACGCCAAGAAGGGCGCGGGCTTCCGGGCCGAGCGGCGGATCGGCGAGCCCGAGGTCGTCGAGTATTTCGGCGTGACGCCCGACAAGGTCACCGATGTCCAGGCGCTCGCGGGCGACGCCACCGACAATGTCCCGGGCGCGCCCGGAATCGGCATCAAGACCGCCGCCCAGCTGATCGGCGAATATGGCGATCTTGAAACCCTGCTGGCGCGCGCGGGCGAGATCAAGCAGCCGAAGCGCCGGGAGACCCTGACCAATCCCGAGATCGTCGAGAAGGTCCGCATCTCGCACAAGCTCGTGACGCTCGTCGACGACGTCGCCGTCGAGACGCCGCTCTGCGACCTGACGCTGGCCCAGCCCGAGCCCGGCAAGCTCATAGCCTTCCTCAAGGCGATGGAATTCACGACCATCACCAAGCGCGCCGCCGAGGCCTATGAGGCGGATGTCGCCGCCGTCGAGGCCGACCCGGCGCTCGCCCCGGGCGGCGCGCGCGCCGCCGAGCTGCTTTCGCTCTACGCCGGAGCGGACGCCGTCGTCCCGCCGGTCGCCGGCACGGGCGGCGCAGCGCCCGCCACGGCAGCGGCTGCGAGCCCGGCACCTGCCGCCGCCGATGGCTGGCTGAAGCCCGCCGATCTCGCCGCGGCACGCAAGGATGAGGCGATCCAGCTCAAGGTCGACCGTACCGCCTATGAGTGCGTGCGCACCATCGCCGATCTGACGCGCTGGATCGGCTGGGCCTATGAGGCGGGCCAGGTCGCGCTCGACACCGAGACCAATTCGCTCGACGCGATGCAGGCCGACCTCGTCGGTTTCTCGCTCGCCGTCGCACCCGGCAAGGCGTGCTATGTGCCGCTGCAGCATCGCGGCGGGGCCGACCTGTTCGGCGGCGGCATGGTCGAAGGCCAGATCCCGCTCGCCGACGCGATCGAGGCGCTGAGGCCGCTGCTCGCCGATCCCGGCGTGCTGAAGATCGGCCAGAACCTGAAATACGACCTGCTCGTGCTCGCCCGCCACGGCCTTGCCGTCGCGCCGATCGAGGACACGATGCTGATCTCCTACGCGCTCGATGCCGGGAAGAACAATCACGGCATGGACCGGCTCTCGGAGCTGCATCTCGGCCACAAGACGATTCCGTATTCGGAGGTCGCCGGTACCGGCAAGGCGCAGGTCACCTTCGACAGGATCGATATCGAGAAGGCGACCGCCTATGCCGCCGAGGATGCCGACATCACGCTGCGGCTCTGGCGCGCGCTGAAGCCCCGCCTCACCGCCGAGGGCAAGACCGCAGTCTACGAGGTTCTGGAACGGCCGCTCGTCCAGGTTCTCGCCCAGATGGAGCAACGCGGCATCGCCATCGACCGCCAGATCCTGTCGCGCCTCTCGGGCGATTTCGCCCAGTCACTGGCGAGGCTGGAGGACGAGATCCACACGCTCGCCGGCGAGAAGTTCACCATCGGCAGCCCCAAGCAGCTCGGCGACATCCTGTTCGGCAAGATGGGGCTGCCCGGCGCCCAGAAGACCGCGACCGGGCAATGGGCGACCGGCGCCGGCGTGCTCGAGGACCTCGCCGAGCAGGGCCATGAATTGCCGGCGAAGATTCTCGACTGGCGCCAGCTCGCCAAGCTGAAATCGACCTATACCGACTCGCTGCCGACCTATGTGAATCCGCAGACCCACCGGGTCCATACGTCCTACGCCCTGGCTGCGACCACCACCGGCCGGCTCTCCTCCTCCGAGCCGAACCTGCAGAACATCCCGATCCGCACCGAGGCCGGCCGCAAGATCAGGACCGCCTTCGTCGCCGAGAAGGGCAACAAGCTGATCTCGGCCGACTACAGCCAGATCGAACTGCGCATCCTCGCCCATATCGCCGACATTCCGCAGTTGCGGCAGGCCTTCGCCGACGGCGTCGACATCCATGCGATGACGGCGTCCGAAATGTTCGGCGTGCCGGTCGAGGGCATGCCGAGCGAGGTCCGCCGCCGCGCCAAGGCGATCAATTTCGGCATCATCTACGGCATCTCGGCCTTCGGCCTCGCCAACCAGCTCGGCATCTCCCGAGAGGAGGCCAGCGCCTATATCCGCAAGTATTTCGAGCGCTTCCCCGGTATCCGCGACTATATGGACCAGGCCAAGACCACGGTCCGGGCGAGCGGACAGGTGACGACGATCTTCGGCCGCGTCTGCCATTTCCCGGCGGTCGCCTCGAAGAACCCGTCAGAGCGTGCCTTCGTCGAGCGCCAGGCGATCAATGCGCCGATCCAGGGCTCGGCCGCCGACATCATCCGCCGGGCGATGGTGCGCATGGACGGGGCGCTGGCCGAAGCCAAGCTCGACGCCCGCATGCTGCTGCAGGTCCATGACGAACTGGTCTTCGAGGCGCCGGAGGCCCAGGTCGAGGCGGCGCTGCCGGTGATCCGAAAGGTGATGGTCGAGGCGCCGCATCCGGCGGTGCAGCTCAAGGTGCCGCTGGTGGTCGATGCCCGGGCGGCGACGAACTGGGACGAGGCACACTAGGCTCCAAACCCAATCGGGTTTCGAGCCCAGTGCGCAAAGTCACAAGCGCGGCGCCACGGGATCACCGGAAGGCGTCGGCGCTTTCGGCGTCCTCCAGCACCCCCAGGCTCCTGGCGAAGAGGTGGCCGCTGTAATTGGCCGCGGCGATCGTGCCCGGTGCCAGGCAGTCGCCGATCCTCTCGACGCGGGTCAGCCCGCTGTCCAGCCATTCCTCCTGGCGGGCCTGCAGCGCCGTCCACAGCTCGCTTGAGGGGAGACGCGCGGTGACCGGCACCAGCACGTCGCAGGGAATGACCTCGGTAGCCTCCGAGTAGACGCAGCGGATCGTCACGGTCTCGGCGGCGCGATCGGCGAGGGCGGACAGCAGCCTGATCTTCACGCCCAGCTCCAGCAGTCGCCGGTGAATCCGGGCCTGTTCGAGCGTGTTCACCGTCCAGGCCGCGACCAGCGGCGCCGGCGTGACATAGGTCGTGTCGATCCCCGCGGACGCCAGTTGCTCGGCCAGGGCGCTGCCCATGTAGTAGCGATCATCGTCATAGACCACCACGGGCCCCGGCCCGGCGGCAGAGCTTCCCTCGTCCAGGAGTCGATCGACCCCGGCGGTCTTGCCATTTTTCAGGAATGGCAGCGGCAACCGGTGAGCCCGGCCGACGCCGTCCTCCCGCCATCTCGCGCCCACGGCGATCGCGACGTGCTCGGCCCCATAGGAGAGGATGTCCTCGGCCGTCAGCGGGCTTGAAAGGTACATCTCGACATTGGCTGCAGTCCGAAGCTGGCCGAGGCGCCAATCCCTCACCCTCGCCCAGCTGGAGAGCCCCGGAAGCCGGCTCTCGCGGGAGACGCGCCCGCCCCATTCGGCTCCGGCATCAGCGATGATCACCGAGGCACCTCGCTGCGCCAAAGCGCGGGCGGCCTCGAGCCCGGCGGGCCCACCGCCGACGATCAGAGCCGTCGCCGGACCAGCCAGTGCCGGAACCTTTTCGGGATGCCAGCCCTTGCGCCACTCCTCGCCGATCGTCGGGTTCTGGGTGCAGCGCATCGGTGCCACGATGTTGTCGCCCGCGACGCAGATATTGCAGCCGATGCATTCCCTGATCTCGTCGATCCGGCCCTCCCGGATCTTGAGGGGCAGGAACGGATCGGCGATGGACGGCCTGGCGGCGCCGATCAGGTCGAGATGCCCCTGCCGGATCACACGGACCATCGTGTCGGGCGAGGTGTAGCGGCCGACGCCGACGACCGGCTTGGTCGTGACCTGCTTGACGAAGCGGGTGTAGTCCTCCTGATAGCCTTCCTGCGAGAAACGGGCGGACTGGCTGTCATTGGACCAGTCGGACAGGTTCACGTCCCAGAGGTCCGGCTCCTCGGCGAGCGCCGCCACGATGTCCCGCCCTTCGCCGTCGCGCTCGATGCCGGCCGAGCCCATCAGTTCATCGACGGCGAAGCGGATCGCCAGCGCGCAGCGATCGCCGATCGCATCGCGGGTATCGGCCAGCACCTCACGAAAGAGCCGCAGGCGGTTCTCGAGCGACCCGCCGTACTCGTCGATCCGATGATTGTGACGCGACAGGAGGAAATGCATCAGCAGCGTCATGTCGTGGCCGGCATAGACGTAGACGATGTCGAAGCCCGCCTCGCGTGCCCGGATCGCGGCCTCGCGGTGCCAGCGCCTGAACTCGCGGATATCCGCCTTGTCCATGCCGCGCGCCTGGACGGGATCATCGAGGTCGACGACGGCGTCGGACGGGGCGTAGGGGGCGATGCGCGAGAGCCGATTGGCGGTGTGCAGGCCATTGTGGACGAGCTGGACGGCCGCCAGGCTGCCGCGCTCATGGATCAGGTCCGTGGCCTCCCTGAAGACGCGCACGTCGGCGCCGTCCCAGATCCGGCCCTGGTTCGACGGCGTGAGGTCGGAGGAAGGGTGGATCTCGGTTTCCTGCGTCGAGACCACGCCCCAGCCGCCTTCGGCCTTCATCGCTCGCATGTGCGCATCCGAGCGGGCGTAGCGGTGCCCCATGCCGGAGCAGTGCGGGACCTGATAGAAGCGATTGCGTGTCGTGACGGGGCCGATCGCCACCGGTTCGAAGAGGATGTCGTAACGGGGGTCGCGCATGCAGTTTCGCTGATGTGACGGGAATGGCAGAGGCGATGTCGGGTAGCCGGCCGGCAAGCACTATGCGACCGTACAGAGACTATGCAAGTGCATAGTCTGGCTTTGGTACAATTCGGACGAGGCGACGTGACGACTTCCTTCAGGCGAGCTCCCGATTTCGACAGGCGCACCGACCTGATCGAGGCCACGATGGACTGCATCGTCGAGCTGGGCATCCAGGGCACGAGCGTGCGCGCGGTCGCGAGCAAGGCCGGGGTCAGCAACGGCCTGATCCGGCATCACTTCGCCTCGAAGGAGAACCTGATCGCGGAAGCCTACAGCCGGACGATCGCAATCATCACCGCGCCACCGCTCGCGGTTGCGGCGGGGGACGGCCCTCCCACCGAGAAGCTGCGGCGCTTCCTCGTCATGAGCATCAGCGGTCCCGTCGCCGAGCCCCGGATTCTCTCGCTATGGGCGACCTTCATCAGCCAGGTGCACATCAACGACCGCTTCAGGGAGATTCACCGGACGCAATATGTCGCCTATCGCGCCGCATGCCGAAGCCTGATCGAAGACGTGCTTGCGGCGAACGGTATCCGTGCCTCCGCGGATGAGCTGCACCGTCTGAGCATCGCCTTGAACGCGATCATGGATGGGCTTTGGCTGGAAGGGTGCCTGAGCGCCGAGGAAATCGACGAGGCCCTCCAGATCGACATCGGCCTCAGCTCGGCCGAACGCCTGCTGGGCGTCAAGCTCAGCCGGAATCTCCCGGATTAGGTCGGCACCGGTCGGGGTCCAGCGGGATGCCTGACCGGAACCCCGATGAGCATCGACGCGTTTAGCACGCGAAGTGCGCCGGGGGGCGCCGCTGCGCGCTGGACCGACCAAATGCTCAACGTATCCGCCTGGAAGCCCTTTCCGCGCTATATGGCGGAGCCGGAGGCCGAGGAGCTTCCGTCCGGCGACGAGCTCTCGCCGCAGGAGCATGACCTCGTCCTGCGCTATGCCATCGTCGGCATCTTCATCATCCTCGCCACCGCCGCCCTCTACCTCACACGCGTGAGCGCGCTGCCGGTGACCGCCGGGGTGATCTTCGGCCTGGTGCTCGGCCCTCCGGTCGACGCCATGGTCCGGCGCGGCCTGCCACAGCATCTCGCCGCCGGAATCGTCGTGCTGCTCGGCGTTCTCCTGCTGCTCCTGCTGATCGCGACGCTGACGGTGCCGATCGCCGCCTGGAGCGACCAGTTCCCGAAGATGGTCCAGGCGCTGAAGCTCAAACTCGTCGGCGTCTTCGCGTTCATGGAGGAGTTCAAGCAGATCGCCGGGGACATCGCCGGCGGCGACGGCACCAAGGTCAGCGTGTCCGACGGCAACCCACTGGTCTCGATCGCGATCTCCTCGACCACGGCGGCAGGCGGCCTCCTCATCTTCGTCGCCACGGTCTATTTCTGGCTGGCGACGCGCCGCCATCTCAAAGCGCGCTTCCTGCGGCTGTGCTTCGGTCGCGATGCGCGCCGTTCGGCCGGCAGCTTCTTCAGCGAGATCGAGACCAGGGCCGCCCGCTATTTCGGGCTGGTGACGCTGATCAATCTCGGCATGGGGCTGATCAGCCTGCTGATCGCCTGGTTCGCCGGTCTGCCCTACCCGCTGTTCTGGGGGGCGCTCGCCTTCTTCCTGAACTATCTCGCCTTCATCGGGCCGATCATGGTCACGGTCGCCTTCTTCGCCGCAGGGTTGCTCTCGCCCTCCTCGCTCCTGGTCGCGGCCTGGCCGGCGGCGTCCTACTTCATCGTCCACCTGATCGAGGGCAATCTCGTCACGCCCATCGTCGTCGGCCGCCGGTTGACGATCTCGCCCTTCCTCGTCTTCATCTCCTTCATCTTCTGGCTCTGGCTCTGGGGGCCGATCGGGGCCGTGCTTTCGACGCCGATCCTGCTCGTCGCGCTCGTGGCGCGCGAGGAATTCGTGCGCTACCGTCACAGCCTCCGCGAGGCCGCGCAGGAAGAGCCGCCGGACGAAACGGCAGGGCGGCCGGCAGGAACCGCGGCGGCGCTCGCGCGTTGAAAATTCGAGTTGCGCCGTGAGAACGGCGCCGCAACTAATATCCGTCACCGAAGGAGCTGTTTGATGGCCGCCACCACCACTTCCGCCAAGCGTCAGGCCACCGCCTCGGTGAGGCGCGCCAAGGACGAGATCGCCGAGAGCTCCGAGGAGATCGCCGGGCGCGCCAAGGCGACCGGGCGCCGGCTGCGCGACGAGGCCAACGAGATCGAGGACAGCCTGGCGCGCGGCGCCGAGGATCTGGCAGCGACAGTCAGCAGCAAGCTCAAATCCGTCGGGGTCGATACCGACAAGATGACGGAGGTCGCCCGTGAGCAGGCCAGCGACCTGCAGGAGTTGATCATCCGCGAAATCCAGGAGCGGCCGCTGCGCGCGCTCGGCCTGGCGGCTGCGGTCGGACTGTTCGTCGGCTTCCTTTCGGCACGCTGAGCCCATGCTTGGGGGGTTGACGGCTCTGCTCACGAGCGAGGTCGGCAGCGCGGTACGCCGCAATGCGACCGTCTACGGACTTTACCTGGTCGGGCTGCTGCTGGTGGTTTGCGCCGTCGGCTACAGTCTGGACGCGCTCCATACCTGGCTGGCGATCGAGTACGGCCGGATCGCGGCCAGCCTCTGGATCGCTGGCGGACTTCTGGCGACTGCGCTGGTCGCCTTCGGCGTCGGGGCCTATGTCAAAAGCCGCCGGCGCCCGAGCCGGCGCCTCGAAGCGGCGATGGCGGCTGCTCCCGTCGCGGCGACGCTCGTCGGCAGCGGCAAGATCGGCTGGAAGGCAGGCATCGTCGGCGGCGTCGTCCTGCTCGGCCTCCTGCTCGGCCGGCAAATGGCGCAGGGCCGGGAGGGCGAAGACGAAAAATAGCCCGAGAGCCGCAAGTTCCTTGCCCGTGCGCAGCCGAGCGGCATGCCCAAACGGCTGCCACGCATGGACGCGACCTGTCTTTTTACATAGGGCTATGACACGCTTGCATCTATTCAAGGCTCGATGAACGCCCAGGTGCCTACCCGTCCACACTGGCTGACGCCGGATTGGCCCGCCCTCGCGGCGAAACTGCGCAGGGTCTCTTCGGCTGCGATCGCGATCGGCGTCGTCGCCATCGCGGTGGTGATCGCGGCCTGGATCAACTTCCAGGCGATCGAAGCCTCCCGGCTGGTCTCGAAATCGATCGATGTGCGCGAGCGCAGCGAGAACTTCCTTGGCAATCTGCTCGATGCCGAGACAGGCCAGCGCGGCTTCCTGCTGACCGGGGACGAAGCCTATCTCGCGCCCTATAACGAATCGCGCTTCAACGTCCTGCCCGAACTCGACGTGCTCGAGCGGATGGTCTCCGACAATCCGGGCCAGGTCACGCGGATCCGCCAGGCACGCGACCTCGCGCAGCGCAAGCTCGCCGAAATGAACAGCACTGTCGCGCTGGTGCGCGAGGGCAAGCGCGAGGAAGCGCTGACGGCGCTGCGGCAGGGCGACGGCAATCGCCTGATGCAGGAGCTGCGCGACACGGCCGGCGCGATCCAGGCCGAAGAGAACCGCCTGCTGCGCGAGCGCAGCCGCCGCGAGACGCGCCGACGCATCTTCGCCAGCATCGGCATCCTCGTCGCCCTTGCCGGGCTGAGCTTCGTCGCCTGGCTGCAGTTCCGCAGCCGCGGCCGGCGCAACATCTTCCTGTCCAGCTCCAACCTCGAACTGGAGCAGCGGGTCGCCGAACGCACCCAGCAGCTCGAGAACGAGCGCCTGCGCATCGAGGCGCTGCTGCGCGACGTCAATCACCGGGTGGGCAACAACCTCGCCATGGTCTCTGCGTTGCTCAGCGTCCAGAGCCGCCAGGCGCGCGAGCCACTGGTCAAGCAGGCGCTCGCGCAGGCGCAGTCGCGCATCCAGGCGATCGCGGCGGGGCAGCGACGCCTGCGCCTCGACATCGAGGCCGACGAGATCGACGCCCGGCCCTATATGGAGGATCTGCTTGCCGAGATCGGCAAGCAGGCGGAAGGCCGGCCGATCACCATCGAGCTCGCCATGGAACCGATCCGCCTGCCCGGGCGCGACGCGGTCTCCTTCGTCGTGATCATCAACGAGCTCGTCACCAACGCCATCAAGCACGCCTTTCCGGACGGGATCGCCGGCAAGATCACAATCCGGCTGAGCAACAGCGCGGAGGAGGAGGGCAACCTTGTCCTGGCGGTGGAGGATGACGGCGTCGGCATGGCTGCCGAGGATGCGACTGCCGGTCTCGGCAAGTCGGTGATCAAGAGCCTGCTGCGCAGCATGCGGGCGACGATGGAATCTGGCCCGCTTACAGCCGGCGCGGCTCGCCCGGGCACACGGATCGCGCTGACATTTCCGAAGCGGGTGGAAGCGGGCGACGAGACGCCCGAATAGGCAGACGCAAAGGCGGGCCTAGCGCCTCAGGCGACCTTCAGGGCGTTGCAGACGAAGCGGACGATCTCACCGGTCGAGAACGGCTTGCGGACGAAGCGGACGTCGCGCAGTTCGGCGGGCACGTCGCTCGGCGCCGAGCCTGAGACGAAGACCAGCGGCGTCCCCTTGGCCCGCAGGCTGGCGGCGATGCCGAAGGTCTTGCCCCCGACGACGTCGATATCGAGGAGCGCGCAGGAAACCGGCTTGTCGGCGGCGATCTTGGCCTGCGAGAGCGATTCGACGACCACGAGTTCCGCACGGTCACCGAGCTGCTCGCTGACGGCCGTCTCGATATCCATCGCGATGAAGGGATCGTCCTCGACGATGAGGATCCGGATATCAGACATGATCTCCAGGTTACCTTCTAACTTCACGCCGCAGCTCCCATGCAGTTTCTGCCTGTGAGCTGGAAGAACGCCCCCTCGGACGATCTTGTTCCGATTTGAGTCGTTTTCCGAGCAGAAACGCATCGAATTAGACTTAAATTGCGCGCGCAAGGTTAGCAAAAGGTAAGCAGTCTCTGCGCCGTTCAGCGTTTGCGCGGCGCCCGCGTCAGGTTGAGCTCGAACTCGGTGACCCCCAGCGCGACATTGGTACCGCGCTGCATCGGCAGCGCCCGCGGTTCGAGGCGCACATCATTGTCGATGCTGCCGACCAGGGCGGGACCGCCATTGGCCGGGCGCGCATAGCGCCCGTTGAGCACACCGAGCGGCGCCCTCGCATAGGGGCCGTAGACGTGCCAGGCGATCAGGCTGCGGCCGACGCTTTTTGGATCGAGCGCGAAGCCGCGAATGACCCCGGTATAGGTCTGGAGCGGACCACGGCGCGGGCGGAAACGACATTCCAGCGGGCGCTGCGTCGCGACGGCCTGCGCCAAGCCTGTCCCGATTGAGCAGGTCAGCCGCCCGGCCGGAGCGCGGCTCTGCGCCATCGCCGGGGCCGCCGCGAACGAAAGCCCGGCCATGGCGGCGAGCACGACGGCGGCTTCGATCAATTGTCCCATTCGCGCTCTCTCCATGCCTCGAAACTTCGCCAGAACGCCCCAATCGCTCCACAGTTCCCGCTTAATCCGGAACCTCAATCCGGTGCTTGCGTTGATGGGAACTAAGCAGTGGAAGCGCAAATGCCAAACCATAACAAGACCGACAGGGCACCGATCTTTCCGATACCGCACCTGCCGCGCGATCTTCCGCCATTCTGGGAGCTCGAACAACTTCTGAGCGCCGGATGCGACCTCGACAGCGCGCTCGAGGAACTCGGTCGCCGCCGCGAAGCGCTGAGCAGCGGACGGCCCATGCCACAGATGGTCGTGCAGGTCGAACCTGCGGGCCTGCCCCCGGGCATCTTCACGATCGCGTCATAGCCGGCGCCTTACTGGCAGAAGCGGGATGAATTCGTCCGGCGCTGCTGGATGTCCACATGCAGGTGATTGGCATGCGCGGCGTCCGAACCCGGACCCAGCGCCGTCATGAAGGCGCCGCAGGCGGATTGCCTGACCGCGTCAAGGAAGCGGGTCTGGACAAGGCCCTCCGGCTTTTCAACCGAAATCTCCAACCTGCCCTGACGTTCCTCTCCGAGCTGGAAAGCGAAGATGTCGAGGGCCCGGCCGGTGGCATGCTCGCTCATCGGCGTCTGTGTCTGGCGGTTGCGCCGCCGGCATTCGTGACCGCCCCCGACACGCAGACTGGCGAGCTCCTTGTCCAGTGCTCCGCGCGCCAGCGGCACCAGCGCCGAATCGAACCAGACGGACAGCGCGCGCGCCATGTCGCAGCTCAGCGTTGGAGGCGGCACGAGCTTGATCGATCCCGCCCCATCCGGCCGGCGCACGGCGAGCGCCTCGACGATCACGGGCTCGACGACCCGGCACCCTTCCGCGGCAAGCGAGGCAGAGGGCGGTGCGGGGCGCAGCCGGTTGCCGGAAACGCCCGAGAGGGCCGTGAGACAGGAGCTGGCTTCGGCCGGCGGCGGCGGAGCACCCGCCGGCGCCGATGAAGGTGGCGGCGAAATTGAAGCCTGCGGCGAGGACTTTGGCACGACAGGCGCGGCCTCCGGCGCCGGGAGCTTCGCCGGGCGACGCGGCGGCAAGGTAGCCGGGGCGGGGCGCGCCTGGGCGCCCTCGCGGGCTACGGCAATGGTGTTTCCGGGCAAAAGCAGGGAAGCGGCGGCGGTCAGCGTCAGGGCGACGCCGGTCCGCCGCACGAGCTGGGCCCTCACGCGCCGAGCACCGCGTAGAACAGCGATGCCAGCGAAACCACCGCGATCAGCGCGGCGAGCAGGGCCATGACCATGCCGGTTCTCCTTCGCGTCGTCCGGACCTGGATAACGCGAAGCGGAGCCGGCTTGTTCCCGGCTCCGGCGTCGGGCGCCCTCAAGCCGCCTTGCGGCCGGCGCGGCGATCGAAGAACAGCGCCTGGCTGATCGCCGCCTTCACCGCCTCGGGCTGGAAGGGCTTGGTGATCAGGAAGGCGGGCTCCGGCCGGTCGCCGGTGAGCAGACGCTCCGGATAGGCGGTGATGAAGATCACCGGCACGTCGATCGAGCCAAGGATCTCGTTGACCGCGTCCAGTCCGGAGCTGCCATCGGCGAGCTGGATATCGGCCAGGACCAGGCCCGGCCGCTTCTTGCCGACAAGCGCGATCGCCTCGCGATGGGTGCGGGCGACGCCGGTGACGCGATGGCCGAGCTCCTCGACCATGGTCTCGATGTCGAGGGCGATGATCGGCTCGTCCTCGATGATCAGGACATCGGTCGCAACCTGTTCGGCGATCTCCTGGCCGGCGGACTGGACGAGGCCGGCCGCCTCTGCCGTCGAAATCATCATGATTTCACCCACCTCCTCGATCGGGAAGCCTTCCACGGTCCGCAGCAGGAAAGCCTGGCGCGGACGCGGCGTCAGCGCATCGAGGTTGCGCTCGACGGCGGAACGCTCTGCGTCCTGCGGCGTCGCCTTGTCGTTGAGGCCGACCGAGGACCAGAGCTGCAGGAAGATTCGGTAGAGCCCGAGCTTGGGCGCGACATCGCGCGGGAACGAGCCGGGATCTTCGACGAGCGCTTCGAGCGTCGCCACGACATAGGCGTCACCGCTCGCCTGCGTCCCGCTGAGGGCGCGGGCGAAGCGACGCAGATAAGGCAGGTGCGGTGCGATTTCCTTGGCGATGGACATGGTTCGACCCCCGTAAAAAGTTGCCGGAACAGAGCACCCAAGTCACTGTTCTGACAAGCAAATTATTTTTCGTAAGATTTGGAACCTTTTCAATTCCGGATCGTTATTGGGCCGGATAAGTGTCTTATCGGGGGCTGCCGCGCGTGGACCGAGGCGTCACGGGCGGAGCGTGTGGGCGCGGCCGGCGGCGCGCCATAGGAGTAAGGAAGCGATGCACAACATGAACTCCGATTTGCCGGAGAGAGACGAGGTCGACGCCGAATTCGACGCCCTGCTCGATCCCAAGGTGCAGGAATCGATCGGCCGCTCGCTGAAGGCCCATTACGACGACCTCATCAACGCGCCGATCCCCGACAAATTCCTGGTGCTGCTGGCCCAGCTCGAAGCAACGGAACGCCGCCTGCCGACCGAGGGCGAGTCCGATGAGCGCCGATGATTTCAAGGACGGCCTGATCGCCGAAATCCCGAATCTGCGCGCCTTCGCCGCGTCGCTCTCCGGTTCGATGCAGCTCGCCGACGACCTTGTGCAGGACACGCTGCTCAAGGCCTGGGGCAATGCCGAGAAGTTCCAGCCGGGCACCAGCCTGCGCGCCTGGCTCTTCACGATCCTGCGCAACACCTACTACTCGCTCTACCGCAAGCGCGGCCGCGAAGTGCAGGACAGCGACGGCACCTATGCCGACCGGCTCGCAACGCATGGCAATCAGGAAAGCCATCTCGATCTCGCCGACTTCCGCAAGGCACTCGCCAAATTGCCGGAGGAACAGCGAGAGGTCCTGATCATGGTCGGAGCGACAGGCCTCTCCTATGAGGAGACGGCGGAGATCTGCGGTGTCGCCATCGGCACGATCAAGAGCCGGGTGAATCGGGCTCGCTCCAGGCTCGCCGAGCTTCTCTCGATCGGCGGCGTCGACGATCTCGGCCCGGATCACCGGATCACTGCGGCAGTGCAGCGAGCGGGGCCGGAAATCGTCAGCGGGTGAGATGGCTCTCTCGCTGTTCAGGACGGTCCGGGGCCGCCTGCTGGCGCTGATGGTCGCAATCGCCCTGCCGATCGCCGCACTGACGGCGGCGGCAGCGGTTTCGACCTATCGCACCGTGCTGGATGCGATCCACACCTCGCAGGCGCGCGCGGCGGACGACTACGCCGTGCGCGCGCGCATCTGGTATCGCGGCGCCCTGCGTGCGCTGTTGGCGACACATGCGACCCTGACGGCGCTCTCGCCCGACCAGACCCAGGAATGCCCACCGCTCGACGGCGTGCTGCGCAGCACCACCGGCTATCTCGCCCTGCACTTCACCGCGCCCGGGCGCGCGCCCTGCTCGGTCTCGCTTGATCCGGAAATCGGCCAGGCCGAACTCGCAGGGATTGCCGCGCAGATGCTGACGCGGCCGGCGGTGCCGATCTGGGGCGGCGTCGAACTCGCCGAAGCGCGCTACGATGAGGTCGAAATTCGTGGCAAGCGCTTCCTCGCCATCCACACACGCCCCTCGCCGGGCAAGCCGGACGAGACGGCCCTGCTGCTGGCCAGCCCCGATCTCCTCAACAGCGTCTTCGACCTCGGCACCGCCGATCCCGGCCTGATCGCCGGCATGGTCAGCCGCGGCAGCGGCGTGGTGATCCAGCGCGGCGGCAACCGGGGCGATGACAGCTGGCTGCCGCGCGACGAGTTCGTTCCCGAGCAGATCCAGCGCTGGCGTGGCACGAGCCGCGCCGGCGAATCGCGTTCCTACGCCGCCCGCCTGATCGCGGCGCCCGATCTCTATGTCATCGCCAGCTTCGACCAGCGTGCGGAGCAGGCCGCGACCACGCAGTTTTACGCGCTACTGCTCGCCCCCCTGCTGACGCTCGGGCTGCTTTGCATCGTCTATCTCAAGGCCGTCGACCAGCATTGCGTGCGCTGGCTGCGCGGCATCGAGTCGGCGGCGCGCGCGCGTCGTTCGAATTCCGGCGCCCGCGCCGTGGTCTCGAATGATATGCCCGGGGACATTCGCAGCGTCGCCGAGGCGTTCAACACCATGGTCGACGAGCAGGAGGTCCGGCAGGGCAAGCTCCAGGCGGCGCTCGACGACAACCGCTTCCTCGTCCGCGAGCTGCACCACCGCGTCAAGAACAGCCTGCAGGTGGTGCAGAGCTATATCGGCCTGACCAAGCGCGACCATCAGGGCGAGGCGCGGATCGCCCTCTCCGACGCTGAGTGCCGCGTCCACGTGCTCTCCGCAGCCTATCGTTTCACGCTCGCCGATGGCGAGATGCAGCCGGTGCGCATCGACCTGTTTCTCGACGATGTCGTGGCGATGATCACGAGCCTGGTGCGCAGCCGCTCGCAATGGGTCACCGGCAAGGTCGACACCCTCGCCGCACTGCCGATCGACCGCATCATTCCGCTCGGCTTCCTGATCGTCGACGTGGTCTCGCGCACCCTGCGCGCCGTGCCGGGGATCGGCATCACCATCGCGGTCAGCGATTTCGACGAGCATACGATCGAGGTCGCGATCAGTGCCGACCGGGAGACGCCGCCGATCGCGCCGCCCCGGCTCTTCGCGGGCTTGCTCACGCAGGTCGAGGCGGTTGAGGTCAGCCCGGCCAAGGGCATGAGCCTCGGCGTCTGGCGCATTCGCCACAGCAGCTGACGAGAAGGCGTAGCGCCGCGGTCAAACCGCGGCCGGCTCCGGCGCGCTGGCAGGGGTGATCGTAACCCCGACCGCCAGGCCGAGGAACGAACCGGCGGGACCGACATAGCTTCCGGCCACCGGCGAGGCATCCTCCGGCACCCGCGCGACGGCGACGCGCAGCAATTGCCGGTCGGCGACGAGATCATTGGTCGGGTCGAACTCGATCCAGCCATCGCCGGGAATGAAGACATCGGCCCAGGCATGGGTCAGCCCCACCAGCGAGGTCAGCGTCTCGTCCGCCGGCGAGCGGTCATGGATGTAGCCGGTGACGAAGCGCGCGGCGAAGCCGAGCCGGCGAGCGAGCTCGATGAACAGCCAGGCGTAGTCGCGACATGAGCCGGCCTGCGCCGCCAACGTGTCGAGCGGGTGCTGCGTGCCCTCGTCGAAGCGCACGGCGTAGCTCAGGCTGCTGTTGATCGCGTGCGCCAGCTCGCGCAGCAGATGCCCTCCCCCGATTCCGGCCCGGAAGGTCTCGAGCCAGGCGTCGAGCGCCCCGTCCGGATCGGCGGCGGCAAGATCGAGATAGGGTTGCAGCACGGCGCGTTCGGCCGGGCTGTAACTGATCGCCCCGCTCTCGACATCCGGCCCGAGCGCGGCGGTCGGCAGCGCCGATCCGAAGCGCTGGATGACGAGCTCGCTGACGATGTCGAGCGTCTCGGCCTCGCCGGTGAAGCTCGCCATGGCGACCGGGTTGCCATAGGCGTCGTGCATCCAGCGCAGGCTCGCCGCAGGCGAGATCGTGATCACGGCGTCGATGACGCGCAGGTCAAAGGAATCACGCGGGCGCAGCATCAGCCGGTGCGGACCGAAGGATACCGGGCAGGCATAGCGATAGGTCGTCGCGTGGCGGATGCGAAGATACATGCCTGTCCCCCGGCCAGGACGCTCCGGGCCGCTACGATAGAGGCCCCGAAGCCAACTGCACGCCGCCACGGAAAAAGCCGCCTTGCGGCGGCTTCATGCTTCGGCGCTCGCTGCTACTACGCGGCAGCGAGGCTTCATGCTTCGGCGCTCGCTGCTACTACGCGGCAGCGAGGCTGTGGTTCCCTCAGCCCGCTCAGCGCAGGACGGTGCCGCCCGACAGGCGGGCTTCCTGCTGCGAGGTCGGAACCACGCGATGGGCGAGGTCACGGCGGGTCTCGGCCGGGTTCACGGCGGCGAGCTGCATGTCGGAAGGAATGCCGCGCTGGATCTTGGCCTCGGCGACCGCCTGCGAGCTCTCGCCGACACCGTTCTGTAGCGCGGCGCCGGTGGTCAGCGCGGTCACGACCAGCGCCATGGCGCCGA
Source organism: Allobosea rubneri (assembly GCF_032464875.1). Taxonomy (NCBI): domain Bacteria; kingdom Pseudomonadati; phylum Pseudomonadota; class Alphaproteobacteria; order Hyphomicrobiales; family Alloboseaceae; genus Allobosea; species Allobosea rubneri. The sequence goes on along the minus strand of NZ_JAWDID010000037.1, from coordinate 27,541 downwards.
AGAAGGTGGCTGCGCGCTTGAGGGGGGCAAGGCTGGCGGTCGTCATCTTCGCTCTCCCGATTCGCATGGACCGCTCGCGGCGGCTTCGGCTTGTCAACCAGTTCGGGAGGGTTTTGTTCCGTGCAGGGGCGAAATCGCCGCGAACTAAACTTTTTCTTCGGCAGCCGGATCATTGGCAGCCGCGCGCCCGCGGAACAGCCGCCAGAGCGATTTGCCGAGGCGTCTCGATGTCAGATGCGCGCCGGCCTGGCGCTTCTCCAGGGTAATCTTGCGGTCGTGGAAGTCCTCCAGCCCCGGCCGGTGGCCGACGCTGATCACGGTGGCTGCGGCGAGATCCTCCTCGAGCAGGCCGAGCAGAGAGTTCTGGCTGTCCTCGTCGAGCGCCGAGGTCGCCTCGTCCATGATGATGATGTCGGGCTTCTGGATCAGCAGGCGCGCGAAGGCGACGCGCTGGCGCTCGCCGCCGGACAGCGTCTGGTCCCAGCGCTCCTCCTCATCGAGCCGCTTGGCGAGATAGGAGAGACCGCAACGCTGGAGCGCGGCCACGACGACATCGTCGGAGACCCTGCTCTCGGCCTCGGGATAGAGCAGCACGTCCCGCAAGGTACCCATCGGCATGTAGGGCTTCTGCGGCACGAAGGCGAGGCGCTTGCCTTGCGGCAGTTCGATCGAGCCCGAGCCCCAGGGCCAGAGGCCGGCTAGCGCCCGGATCAGGGTGCTCTTGCCGGTGCCGCTCTCGCCGGTGATCAGCACCTTCTCGCCGAGTTCGATCACCACCGAGGCATCCGCGATGACGATGCGGCCATTGCTGTGGGCGAGCGAGAGGTTCTCGATATGGATGGCGCCGTCGCCGCTCTCGCCCAGCGCGATCTGGGTCTCGCCCTCCATGATCGTGCCGATGTCGAGCGCCTCAAGCGTCTCGGCCAATTCGTCGACGCGGGTGACCGAGGCGAACCATTCGGCGAGGCGCACGAAATTATCGACGAACCAGATCAGCGCCGCCTGCACCGCGCTGAAGGCGGCGACCACCTGCATCACCGCGCCCAGGGTGATCTCCCCGGACAGGAATTTCGGCGCGACCAGCAGCAGGGGCACGATCGGGAAGAGCGCGCCATTGGTGTTGAGCACGATGGCGATGACACCCTGCTGGCGGATGACCTTGAGCCAGGCTGCGACGACACGGCCATAGTTCTCGCCGACCGAGTCGCGCTCGTCGGCATCGCCCTTGATCAGGGCGATGCTCTCGGCATTCTCACGCAGGCGCGTCATCTCTGCCCGGAACTGCGCCTCCGCCTCGTTCTTGGCGGCGATGCGCGGCACCAGGGGCCGGCCGGCGAAATAGGCGGCGAGCGAGGCGATGATCGCATAGAGCACGGCGGCGAGCGCCATGTAGCTGGGAATGACGATTTCCGAGCCGCCAAAGGTGAAGCGCGCCGAGCCGGCGACGTGCCAGAGGATCGCGGCGAAGGTCGCCGCCGTCACCGCGGCGCTGATCAGCCCGATGGCGAACTCGACCAGGGGCTCGATGGCGAGCCTGACATCGTCGGCGATGCGGTATTCGGGAGCCGACTGCTCGCGGGCGACGAATTGCAGCCGGTAATAGCGCTGATCGGCGATCCACCAGCCGGCGATGTGGCGCGTCAGCCATTCACGCCAGCGCACCTGCAGCAGCATTCGGCTGATCACCAGACAGGAGAGCGCCAGCGCCGAGCCGGCGACGAGCAGCGGCAGCCAGCCGACCACCGACCAGACGGCCGCGACGTCCCGCTTCTCCAGCGCATCGAAGAACAGGCGGTTCCAGGCATTGACGCCGACAGCCGCCGCAAGTTGCGCAGCGACGCAGAACAGCACGAGGAGGGTCAGAAGCCAGGCCCGCAGCCGGCTCTCGCCGGTCCAGAACCGCAATGCCACGCGAAAGAACTGCCGCATGCGCGAGCGCCGCGGCACGGTGGAGGTGTCATTCATGCGGCCGGGCTCCAGATCGCCGCCGTCAGACCCCTATGACGTTGCTAAGAGAGGGCTTTCGCGGCAGAGAGGAAAACGCGAAGCCGAAGCGAGAGTTCCGGTCGCAGGCCGACGATATTGCGATGCACAAGCGCGATCGGCCGCTCCGGCGAGATCGCATGGGATCGCAGACTGGAAGGCAGGGAAGCGAACCGCATGGTCATGGTCTCGACGACCAATCGAAACCGGACGGGCGTGCCCTGCCTCGCCTGCCCCTTGCGCCTCAAGCCGGCCTTCAAGGACAAGCCGGACGACGAGATCCGCTTCATCCAGTCGATGAAAGTCGACCATCGTCAGTTGCCGGCCGGCGCCGACATCATCCATCCCGGCCAGGAGGATGCAGAGCTCTACACGCTCTTCTCCGGCTGGGCCTTCCGCTACAAATCACTGCCGGACGGGCGCCGCCAGATCCTCAACTTCCTGCTTCCGGGCGACCTCGTCGGCCTGCAGGCTTCGCTGCTCAGCGCCGCGCAACACGGCATCGAGTCGCTGACAGAGGTCGAGCTCTGCGTCTTCCCGCGCCGGCGCACCTATGAGCTGTTCGCCCGCATGCCCGCGCTCGCCTATGAGCTCGCCTGGCTCGGCTCGCGCGAGGAATCGCTGATCGACGAGAACCTGACCTCGGTCGGGCAGCGCAATGCCCAGGAGCGAATCGCCGCGCTGCTTATCTCGCTCTATCGCCGGGCCGACGCCCTCGGCCTCGTCAGCGAGGACAGCTTCGCTTTTCCGCTGACCCAGCAGCATCTCGCCGACGCGCTCGGCCTGTCGCTGGTCCACACCAGCAAGACCTGGTCGCGGCTGCGCCGGGCCGGGTTGTTCGCGCTATCAGGCGGCCGCCTCAAGCTGCTCAACCCGCGCCTGACCGAGCGCATGGCGCTGCTTTTCGAAAGCGAGCGCCGGCCCCGGCCATTGATCTGAGCGGCGGCGCGCCAAGAAATCTCTGGATTCGAGGGCTCTTGACCCCATATGACAGCGGCGTAACGTCACCGCATTGTCGCACTGTCCCGCTGCAGCGGGTCGCGACGCGCCGCTCAGAGGTCCTATGGTCCACCCCGCTCCCGGCTCGCGGCCGCGCAACGCTTCCCTTGCCACGCGGCTCGGTCAGTCCTCGGTCGCAGCCCGGCTCGAGGATGAGATGCGCCTGACCGCCGCCGAGCTGGCTGACAGCGTCGCCCAGGCCAGGCTGCGCGTGGCGGCGGCGCGCTACAAGGTCGAGGACGAGGTCCGCAACACCGCCGGCAAGCTGAAGACCCGGGTGCGCAAGGCCGCCGACGAGGCGCGCGCCAAGTTCGGCGACGATGCCCGCTTCCTGAAATCCTGGATCGATTCGCCTGGGCGCACCGGCGCGGTCGCGCCGTCCAGCCCCTTTCTCGCCAAGCGCATGGCCTCCTATGTCGATCCGCTGGTCGAAGGCCCGGTGGTCGAGATCGGCCCCGGCACCGGACCGGTCACCGAGGCGCTGATCGCCCGCGGCATCGACGAATCCCGCCTGGTGCTGGTCGAGTTCGCTCCCGAGTTCTGCGAACTGCTGCGCGGGCGCTTCCCGCGGGCCACCATCGTCGAGGGCGACGCCTACGCTCTGTCGAAGACGCTGCAAGGCCATCTCGGCGAGAAGGCAAGCGCGGTCGTCTCCAGTCTGCCGCTGTTCAACCGGCCGCCGGCCGAGCGCTCGGCCCTGGTTAATGACGCCTTCGACAATGTGCTCCAGCCCGGTGCGCCCTTCATCCAGTTCACCTATGCGATGGTCTCGCCGATCACCCGCAAGGGCTCGGGGCTGAAGTCGCAGGTTTCCGACTGGGTGCTGCGCAACATCCCGCCGGCGCGCGTCTGGGTCTATCGCCGCTCCAAGCCCTGAGGCTTCGCGAGCCCTGTGTCTTCCTTCCATCGCATGGCGAGGGCAAGCTGACGGCAGCCGTGCCGTCCTGCGCGCCTGCCCTTTCGCCTCTGCCGGAGCCCGTCATGCCAAAAATCCTCGTCTTCGCCGGCTCCTGGCGGCCGGGCTCGATGAACACGCGGCTCGCGACCCTGGTGGCCAAGAAGCTCGCAGCGGCCGGCGCCGAGGTGACGCAGATCTCGCTCGGCGACTATCCGCTGCCGCTGATCGACGCCCGCGCCTTCGACAACGACCCGCCCGCGGAGGCGAAGGCGCTCGCCGCGCTGGTCGAGGCGCATGACGGGCTCTTCATCGTCAGCCCGGAATACAATGCCGGCTACCCGCCGGCGCTGAAGAACGCGCTCGACTGGATCAGCATCGTCCGTTCGGGCGGGCCGGGCCTGCGCGGCAAGGTCGTCGCGCTGGGCGGAGCGTCCGCCGGCTCGCTCGGCACCTATCGCTGCCTGACGCAGCTGCGCACCGTGCTCGAGCTCGGCTTCGGCGCGCTGCTCGTGCCGGAAATGCTCGCCGTCGCCGGCGCCGACAAGGCCTATGGCGAGGATGGCGAGCTCAGCGACCGGCGCACCGCCGGCTTCCTCGACAAGGTCGTCGCGCGGCTGATCAAGGTCGCCGCGATGCATCCCTGACCCGCAAGGCGGGACGAAGAGGGGCTATTCCAGCCGGCACGGTCCGGCCGCCGGTGACAGCCGCCAGATCCCGTCATCGGGCTTCGCCGGAATGCGTGCCGCGCCGTCGGCGATTTCCTCGGCGTCATAGGGATCGGGATTGGCGGTGATCCCGGCATTGCGGATGTCGAGCGCCCCGTTCGGCCCGCGCTCGATCCGCCAGCTGCCCGCATCCCATTCCGGCCGACAGAGAAGGCCCTGCCCGGCGGCACGGCAGAAGCCGCCGAGCTGATAGTCGAAGGCCTGACCGGGCTTCACGCGCTCGCGCAGATTGATGTGGAGCATGACGTAGACGCTGCCACCCTCTCCCGGCTGCCAATTCTCCGGCGAATGCAGCAGGCGGATCTTCGCAACCTTCTGGCGCGGATGCGTCGCGAGATGGGCCGCATCATAGCTGCGCTCCCAGCAGGCGTTCTTGCGCGGCGGCAATTCGCGCTCGAGCGGGCGGGCATCGGCCGCCGCAGCCGCGAGCAAAGGGATCAAGGCGAAGGCAAGGCGCATGGCTGGCTCTCCCGGCACGGCTCGCAGCGGCCAACAGCGTCGCGCGCGTCCGGCCGGCGATCAAGCGGGCCTTGCCGCGGTCGGGGATGAATTCGCGCCATGGCTGGCCTTCGGCCGCCAAATCCGGCACATCCCAGCCATGTCGTCGCCCAGCGAATCAAAAGCCCGCGCGATCCTGAAGTCGGTGTTCGGCTATGACGATTTCCGCCCCGGGCAATGGGAGGTGATCGAAGCCGCGCTGTCCGGCCGCGACGTCTTCGCGGTGATGCCGACCGGCTCGGGCAAGTCGATGTGCTACCAGCTGCCGGCACTGGTCGCAGGCGGGCTGACCCTGGTCGTCTCGCCGCTGATCGCGCTGATGCGCGACCAGGTCGGGCAACTCGTCCGCGCCGGCGTGCCGGCCGCCTCGCTCAACTCGATGAACAGCGAGGAGGAGGCGGCGGCCGCCTGGGACCGGCTCAATGCCGGCGAACTGCGCCTGCTCTTCGTCTCGCCGGAACGCCTCGCCGGAGAGGGACTGGTCGGACGCCTGCGCCGGCTCGGCGTCACCCGGCTCGCCATCGACGAGGCGCATTGCGTCTCGCAATGGGGCCATGACTTTCGGCCGGAATACCGCCTGCTCTCCAAGGTCCGCGAGGCGCTCGGCAACGTCCCGGTCACGGCTCTGACCGCGACGGCCGACCGCCAGACGCGAGACGACATTGCCCAGCAGCTCTTCCCGCAGCCGCCGCATCTGGTGGTGCATTCCTTCGATCGGCCGAACCTGAAGCTCGCCTTCGCGCCGAAGGACCAGCCGCGCCGGCAGATCGCCGATTTCCTCAAGGTCCATCGCGGCGGCTCGGGCATCGTCTACTGCTCCTCGCGCGGGCGCACCGAGCGGCTGGCGGAGGGGCTGCGCGAAAAGGGCTACAAGGCCTATGCCTACCATGCCGGGCTGGAGCAGGCCGAGCGCAACCGCAACCAGGACATCTTCCTGCAGGAGGACGGCGTCGTCGTCTGCGCCACCATCGCCTTCGGCATGGGCATCAACAAGCCCGATGTCCGCTTCGTCGTCCATGCCGACATGCCGGGCTCTATCGAGGGCTACTATCAGGAGATCGGCCGCGCCGGGCGCGATGGGCTCCCGGCCGACACGCTGACGCTCTACGGCGTCGACGACATGGCGCTGCGCCGCCGCCAGATCGACGAGAAGGCGATCGACGACGAACGCCGCCGGATCGAGCACAAGCGCCTCAACGCGATGATCGACCTATGCGAATCGGCGCTCTGCCGGCGCAGCGCGCTGCTCTCCTATTTCGGCGAGCAGACGCCGCCCTGCCGCCATGGCAATGCACCGTTCCGCTGCGATCTCTGCGGCCCGGAAGCGCCGGAGCTCGCCGATGCGACGCTCGATTCGCGCAAACTGCTCTCGGCGGTGGCGCGCTCCGGCCAGCGCTTCGGCGCGGCCCATCTCGCCGACATCCTGACCGGCACGGCGACCGAGGCGATCCGCCGCCAGAACCATGACGGGCTGAAGACCTTCGGCGTCGGCGCCGACAAGCCGAAGACCGCCTGGACGGCGCTGACGCGCAAGCTCTTCGCCGCCGGGGCGCTCGCCGAGGCCAGCGTCGAGCATGGCGGCTTCTGCCTGACGGAGAAGGGCGAGGACATCCTGTTCGGGCGCGAGCCGATCGCCCTAAGGATCGATCCGCATGCGGAGCGGCGCTCGCGACGCGGCGCGCGCGAGGCGGCCCGGGCCGACGGGCTCGACGGCGACACCGCCGCGCTGTTCGAGCATCTGCGCCAGCTCAGGCTCACCCTCGCCCGCGAGGAAGGCGTCGCCGCCTACATCATCTTCACCGACCGGACGCTGATCGCGATGGCGCGCGAGCGGCCGCTCGGCCTCGAGGAGATGCGGGGCATCGAGGGCGTCGGCGAGCGCAAGCTCAGCCAGTATGGCGAGGTCTTCCTCGACGCGATCTCGACATTTTCTGGCTAAAGCGGCGCGTCCCGCGTACGTACGCACGCGCACGTGAAAAAGCCATCCTGAACCCCTATATTCTCCAGACGAATCAAGATCATCGCGGGCGCCTGCTCGCCCGCTGAAGGACCCCGACATGAGCGATGCCGCCCGCGACCTCGAGGACGCCGCCTATGGCGCCGATTCCATCAAGGTTCTCAAAGGCCTGGATGCGGTGCGCAAGCGCCCCGGAATGTATATCGGCGACACCGATGACGGCTCGGGCCTGCACCACATGGTCTACGAGGTCGTCGACAACGCGATCGACGAGGCGCTCGCCGGCCATGCCGACCTCGTCACGGTGACGCTGAACGCCGACGGCTCGGTCACGGTCAGCGACAATGGTCGCGGCATCCCGACCGATATCCACAGCGAGGAAGGCATCTCGGCGGCCGAGGTCATCATGACCCAGCTCCATGCCGGCGGTAAGTTCGACCAGAACTCCTACAAGGTCTCGGGCGGCCTGCACGGCGTCGGCGTCTCCGTCGTCAACGCGCTCTCGGTCTCGCTGAAGCTGCGGATCTGGCGCGGCGGCAACGAGCATTTCATCGAGTTCCGCCATGGCGAGGCGGTGGCGCCGCTCGTCGTCGTCGGCCCGGCCGGCGACAGGCGCGGCACGGAGGTGACCTTCCTGCCGTCGCAAGAGACCTTCACCATGGTGGAGTTCGACTACAAGACGCTGGAGCACCGGCTGCGCGAGCTCGCCTTCCTGAACTCGGGCGTGCGCATCGTCCTGACCGATGCGCGCCATGCCGAGGTCGTCCGCGAAGAGCTGATGTATGAGGGCGGCGTCGAGGCCTTCGTGCGCTATCTCGACCGGGCCAAGTCGCCGGTGATCGACAAGCCGATCATGCTTTCCTCCGAGAAGGACGGGATCACGGTCGACGTCGCGCTCTGGTGGAACGACAGCTACCACGAGAACGTGCTCTGCTTCACCAACAACATCCCGCAGCGCGACGGCGGCACCCATCTCGCCGGCTTTCGCGCCGCGCTGACGCGCCAGGTCACCGGCTATGCCGAGACCTCCGGGATCTCGAAGAAGGAAAAGGTCTCGCTCACCGGCGACGATTGCCGCGAGGGCCTGACCGCGATCGTCTCGGTCAAGGTTCCCGACCCGAAATTCTCATCGCAGACCAAGGACAAGCTGGTCTCTTCGGAAGTCCGGCCCGTCGTCGAGAACGTCGTCAACCAGGCGCTCTCGACCTGGCTGGAGGAGCATCCGAACGAGGCCAAGACCATCGTCGGCAAGGTGGCGGAAGCCGCTGCCGCGCGCGAGGCCGCCCGCAAGGCGCGCGATCTCACCCGCCGCAAGGGCGCGCTCGATATCGCGTCTCTCCCAGGCAAGTTGGCTGATTGCCAAGAGAGGGACCCCGCCAAGTCCGAACTCTTCATCGTCGAGGGTGACTCGGCCGGCGGCTCGGCCAAGCAGGGCCGCGCCCGCGAGTACCAGGCGGTCCTGCCGCTGCGCGGCAAGATCCTCAATGTCGAGCGGGCGCGCTTCGACAAGATGCTCTCCTCCGACCAGGTCGGCACGCTGATCACGGCGCTCGGTGCCGGCATCGGCCGCGAGGAGTTCAACATCGAGAAGCTGCGCTACCACAAGATCATCATCATGACGGACGCCGACGTCGACGGCGCCCATATCCGCACGCTGCTGCTGACCTTCTTCTACCGGCAGATGCCGGAGGTGATCGAGCGCGGCCATCTCTTCATCGCCCAGCCGCCGCTCTACAAGGCGGCCCGCGGCAAGTCGCAGACCTATCTCAAGGACGAGCGGGCGCTCGAGGACTATCTCGTCGACTCCGCGCTCGACGGCGCCGTCTTCCGTATCGGCGACGGCAGCGAACGCGCCGGCCCGGACCTGCGCGCCCTGATCGAGGAGGCGCGCAGCGTGCGCCACACCCTGTCGCAGCTGCATTCGCGCTATGACAGGCGCGTCGTCGAGCAGACCGCGATCGCCGGCGTGCTGCGCCCGCAGGACGGCCAGAGCGAGGAGCAGCTGGCCGAAGCGGCCGCCTATGTCGCACGCCGGCTCGACGCGGTCTCGGACGAGATCGAGCGTGGCTGGGAAGGCAAGGTTGCCGATGGCGGCTTCGTGTTCTCGCGGCTGGTGCGCGGCGTTAAGCAGGTCGCGACGCTCGATGCCGGCCTGCTCGCCAGCGCCGAGGCCCGCCGGCTCGATGCCGCCGGCGCCTCTCTGCAGGAGGCCTATGCCAAGCCGGGCGTGCTCAGCCGCAAGGGCGACGACCACATCGTCAACGGTCCGAGCGACCTGTTTGACGCGGTCAACGCCATCGGCCGCAAGGGCGTTTCGCTGCAGCGCTACAAAGGCCTCGGCGAGATGAACCCGGACCAGCTCTGGGAGACGACCCTAGACCGCGACGTGCGCTCGCTGCTGCGCGTCAAGAACGACCAGAACGACGAAGCCGACGATCTCTTCGTCAAGCTGATGGGCGACGTGGTCGAGCCGCGCCGCGAGTTCATCCAGACCAACGCCCTGAACGCCAACGTCGATACCTGAGCCGTGGCGGCGGCATTCTGAACCATCGCGCCGTGGACAATCCGCTGGAGCTGCTCCACGGCGCGATGATGTCCTTTCGCGGGCCTGCGGCGCCGTGACAATTCCTGCTGGAAGCGCAGGAAACTAAGGAAAATACCGCTCCGGCGCCTCGGCTATCCTCGATGCGCGACCAGATGGTCGCGTGGCCGGGGGATTTTCGCGATGGCGCAGGACGAGATTGTGCAGGGCATTGGCCGCCGAGGCTTCCTGAAAGGCACAGCCGCGCTGGCGGCGAGTGCCGTCGGCGGCTTCGCCTGCGTCGAGATCGCCAGCGCCGCCCCGATCGAGGTGCCGACCGTCGACAAGCTCGTCATGCGGGTGCTGATCGATTCCGCCCATGACCAGTTCCTCAAGCCTGCGACCGTGCAGGGCGTGCTGCACCAGCCGCCCGGCTCCGGGCGCGGCGCCGATTACCGCCAGGTCCTGCACAACCAGTGGGGGCTCTCGCTCTTCCTGGAATCGCAGCGCGAGGCCGAGGCGCGCGCCATCCTGCTCGATTTCGGCTACAGCCCGGATGCCCTGCTCAACAATATCGGCATCCTCAAGGTCGATCCCAGCAAGGTCGACGCCCTGATCGTCAGCCATGGCCATCACGACCATTATGGCGGCCTCAACGGCTTCCTCGCGAAGTATCGCAGCACGCTCGCCCCCGATCTCAAGCTCTATGCCGGCGGCGAGGATAATTTCTGCCATCGCGTCAGCCCGACGGGAGCGCAGGGCCAGTTCACCGATTTCGGCCAGCTCGACCGGCGCGAGCTGGCGGCCCAGAAGGTCGCGACCGTGCTCTGCGAGACGCCGACCGTCGTCGCCGGCCACGCCTTCACCACCGGCCAGATCAAGCGTCGCTCGATCGAGCACATCCTGCCCAACACCTTCGTCGAGCGCGGCATCAAGGACGGCCTCGGCTGCGATGCCGGTCATTACAGCGCCGCCGAGCTCGCGGGCAAGCCGATCCCCGACGAGCATGTCCACGAGCACGCGACCTGCTTCAACATCAAGGGCAAGGGGCTGGTGGTGATCAGCTCCTGCGGCCATGTCGGCATCGTCAATTCGGTGCGCCAGGCTCAGGAGGTCTCCGGCGTCGATAAGGTCCATGCCGTCGTCGGCGGCTTCCATCTTGGCCCGGCGCCGAAGGACTATCTCCAGCAGGTCGTGGCCGAGATCCGCAAACTGCAGCCGGATGTCGTCATCCCCATGCATTGCAGCGGCCTCAACTTCGCGCTCGAGGCGCAGGCGCAGATGCCGGAGAACGTCATCGTGCCGACGACCGGCAGCCGGCTGACCTTCGGAGCCTGACCAGATGGCAGGCACGGCCTTTCCGGCGCAGCGGCAACTGGTGCGGCTGGCTTTTCTGGCGGCCATGCTGGCCGCCTTCGCCTTCCTGTCGGCCGTGATCTGGGCCGGTGCGCTGAGGGCGGATGCAGGCGCCCAGCGCCGCTCGGCGGCCGAGCTGATGGACGTACTGATGTGGAATCGCGAGCCGGTCGGCGGCGCGTTCTCGCTCACCGACCATACCGGCGCGCGACGAAGCGACGCCGATTTTCGCGGCAAGCTGGCGCTGGTCTATTTCGGCTTCAGCTATTGCCCCGACATCTGCCCGACCGATCTGCAGGAGATCTCGCGGGCGATCACCCTGCTTGGCCGCCAGGGCGAGGCGATCCAGCCGGTGTTCATCACGCTCGATCCGGAGCGCGACACGGCAGAGCACCTCGCCGGCTATGTCGAGCTCTTCCATCCGCGGCTGGTCGGGCTGACCGGCAGTGCCGGGGAGATCCGGCAGGCCGCGGATGCCTACAAGGTCTTCTACGAGAAAGTCGCGACCGATGGCGGCTACACCGTCGACCACAGCGCCTATGTCTATCTGATGGATCGCGATGGGCGCTATCTCGGCTTCTTTCCGCCCAACACCTCGGCGGAACGCATGCTGACGATCATCAAGCCGCATCTTCCGGCATCGTGACGGCGAGCGCGCGAGCGGCCACGCGGATTTGTTGAGCGCGCGATCTGAGGGTATGGGAGGCGGGACCAGGCACAAGAACGGTGCCGGACGATCTTGCAAAGACCCAGACGAAGGCCCGACACGATGACCGACACCCTGCCCGACCGGCTCTCCTCCAACCCGAACAGCCCCTACTACAACGAGGAGCTGCTCGCGCGCGACATCGGCGTGCGCTTCAAGGGCGTCGAGAAGAACAATGTCGAGGAATATTGCATCAGCGAGGGCTGGGTGCGCCTCACCGCCGGCAACGCCAAGGACCGCCACGGCAACCCGATGACGGTCAAGCTCAAGGGCGAGGTCGAGCCCTATTTCCGCAAGGCCGAGTAAGCCACGGCCTCAGCGCGCACGCACCAGGGCGCCGGCGAAAGCCGCCAGCGCCAGCACCGCAAAGCCGGCGCGCCAGGCATGCAGCGCCCCCCAGCGCTCGATCAGGCCCCGGCTCACCGCGCCCGCCTGATCGAACGAGGACGCCAGCAGCGCCTCGTTGACGGGCGCGACCACGATCAGCGTGAAGGGCAGGTTGGCCAGCATCAGCGCCGCGCCAATCAGCCAGAGCGGGTCGCGGCGCCGCCAGAAGGCCAGGCCTCCCGCGACGGCCGCCAGCACCGCAAGGCTCGCCTGCATCCGCGCCGCGCGCGGATAGCTCTCCTGCCAGTGCCGCAGCAGCGGGGCGTCGTCGAGCATGAGTCGCGCCGGCTGCTCGGCGACCAGGATGTAGACGGCCGCTCCCGCGAACAATGTCGCCAATGTCAGGGCCGAAAGGCCGGCAAGGCTGTTTGGAGAGTTGTCTGCATGGGCGGGGGAAACGGTCTGTGCCATCGCCGTCACTCCAATGAACAGCATGCTATATATCATTGCATAGCATGCTGTTCAATTCCATTCTGGGTCGGCAATGGCCGCCCGATGACCTCCTTCAAGACCAGATCCGCCGGCTACCTCGCCAATCATGTCGCCCGGCTGTTCGCACGCGAGCTCGCCGAAGCGGTGCGTCCGCTCGGCCTCGCCCCGGCCCAGTTCATGACGCTGCTCGAGCTCTGGCGGCAGGACGGCCTGACCCAGAAGGATCTGGTCGCGCGGCTCGATGTCGAGCAGGCGACGATGGCGGCAACGCTGGCGCGGATGGAGCGCGACGGGTTGATCGAGCGCCGGCCCGACCAGTCCGACGCCCGGGCCCGCCGAATCCAGCTCACGACGCGGGCCCGTTCGCTGGAGGAGCCGGCTCTCGCCGCCGCCAGGTCAGTCAATGCGCGGGCGCTCGCCGGTTTCTCCGAGGCCGAACGCGACGCCTTTCTGGCCGGCTTGCGCCGTGTCGTCGGCGCGCTGTCGCGGACCGCCGAGCTCGATCAGCCCAGCGATTTGTAGAAGAAGGTCGAGCCGCAATCGCGGCCGTCCGGCATCAGCGCGTAACGCGGGATGGTGCCGATCTCGGTCCAGCCCAGCCGGTTGTAGAGGCGCCGCGCCGCACCGGCCTCGTCGGTGTCGAGCACCAGGAGGTCGCGGCCCATGGCGAGCGCCGCCGCCTCGGCCTCCCGCATCAGCGCCTCGCCGATGCCGCGGCGGCGCGCCGTCGAATGCACCAGCACCTTGGCGATCTCGGCCCGGTGCGGCTGGTTCGGCTTGCCGACCGGATGCAGCTGCGCCGTGCCGACGATGCCTTCGGGGCCGCGCGCGACGAAGAGCACGACATCGCCGGCGCGGACCTGCTCGACGATGCCCAGCCAGAAGCGCTCGAAATCGACCGATGTGCTGAAATCCATGAAGCCGACCGAGGCGCCATTGGCGACCGCATCCCGCAGGATCTCGGTCAGCGCCGGGACGGCCGCTTCGGCCCCCGCACCGTCCAGCCTCTCGATCGCAATTCCGCGTTGTTTCGACATCGTTTCCTCCGGCAGTCATGCCCGAACGGCACGAAATCCACCAAGCAAGATTTATTCCACTATAATGGACAGGCGCCATTGCAAAGCGCCTTTCCTGGCGGCGCGGCAGCGCGCGCGGCGCCCGCAGGCCCGGCCCTAGCCTTGCCTGCAAGGTCATCATGGCGTGGCCGCTGCAATCCCTCGCGCAAACCCTTGGCGCCAAGGGCTTACGCTGCTATCTGCGGCCGATGAGCACCCGCAGCTTCGACAACATCCGCAACTTCTCGATCGTGGCCCATATCGACCACGGCAAGTCGACCCTTGCCGACCGGCTGATCCAGCAGACCGGCACGGTCGCTGCACGCGATATGAGCGAGCAGATTCTCGATACGATGGATATCGAGAAGGAGCGCGGCATCACCATCAAGGCGCAGACCGTCCGGCTCGACTACAAGGCCAAGGACGGCAAGGACTACATCCTGAACCTGATGGACACCCCCGGCCACGTCGACTTCGCCTATGAGGTCTCGCGTTCGCTGGCGGCCTGCGAGGGTTCGCTCCTCGTCGTCGACGCCTCGCAGGGCGTCGAGGCGCAGACGCTGGCGAACGTCTATCAGGCGCTAGACGCCAACCATGAGATCGTCACCGTCCTCAACAAGATCGACCTGCCGGCGGCCGAGCCCGAGCGGATCAAGCAGCAGATCGAGGACGTGATCGGCCTCGACGCCTCCGAGGCGGTGCCGATCTCGGCCAAGACCGGCCTCAACATCGAGGGCGTGCTCGAAGCCATCGTCCAGAAGCTGCCGGCGCCGAAGGGCGATCTCGAAGCGCCGCTCAAGGCGATGCTGGTCGACAGCTGGTACGACGCCTATCTCGGCGTCGTCGTGCTGGTGCGCATCATCGACGGCGTGCTCAAGAAGAACATGACGATCCGCATGATGCGGGCGAACGCCTCCTATGGCGTCGATCGCGTGGGCGTGTTCAAGCCCAAGATGACCGAGGTCAAGGAGCTCGGGCCCGGCGAGGTCGGCTTCTTCACCGCCTCGATCAAGGAAGTCGCCGACACCGCCGTCGGCGACACCATCACCGACGACAAGAAGCCGATCGCCGAGCCGCTGCCGGGCTTCAAGCCGGTGCAGCCGGTGGTGTTCTGCGGCATCTTCCCGGTCGACGCCGCCGATTTCGAAGTGCTGCGCGGGGCGATGTCGAAGCTGCGCCTGAACGATGCCTCGTTCTCCTATGAGATGGAGACCTCGGCGGCGCTCGGCTTCGGCTTCCGCTGCGGCTTCCTTGGGCTCCTGCACCTGGAGATCATCCAGGAGCGGCTCGAGCGCGAGTTCAACCTCAACCTGATCTCGACCGCGCCTTCGGTCGTCTACCATCTCAAGCTGCGCGACGGCACCACGCTGGAGCTGCACAACCCGGCCGACATGCCGGATGTGATGAAGATCGAGGCGATCGAGGAGCCCTGGATCCGGGCGACGATCTTCACCCCGGACGAGTATCTCGGCTCGGTGCTGAAGCTCTGCCAGGACCGGCGCGGCCTGCAGATCGACCTCGGCTATGTCGGCACCCGCGCCAAGGTGGTCTACGACCTGCCGCTGAACGAGGTGGTGTTCGATTTCTACGACCGGCTGAAGTCGATCTCGAAGGGCTATGCCTCCTTCGACTACGCCATCACCGATTATCGCGAGGGCGACCTCGTGCGCATGTCGATTCTGGTCAATGCCGAGCCGGTCGACGCGCTCTCGATGCTGGTGCACCGCACCCGCGCCGAAGCCCGCGGCCGCGCCATGTGCGAGAAGCTCAAGGAGCTGATCCCACCGCACATGTTCCAGATTCCGGTGCAGGCCGCGATCGGCGGCAAGATCATCGCCCGTGAGACGATCCGGGCGCTGCGCAAGGACGTGACCGCGAAGTGCTATGGCGGCGACGCCTCGCGCAAGCGCAAGCTCCTCGACAAGCAGAAGGAAGGCAAGAAGAAGATGCGGCAGTTCGGCAAGGTCGAAATTCCGCAGGAAGCCTTCATCGCCGCCCTGAAGATGGACGACTGATCTTTCGGTCCGCGCCTCGGCGCGGCCTGGAACCATCATCGCCCCACGACGTTGATTTCGGCCCTTTGGAAGGGAGGACAGCATCGTGGACAGACGCTCTTTCCTCGCCAGCCTGATCGGCGGCCTGGCAGCGGCGAGCTTCGCCTCTTCAGGCAGCTTCGCCTCGGCAGCTCTGGCGGCACAGCCGCAGGCGACACCTCAGGCCGATCGCCGCCGCCCTGAAGGCGCGCCCGAAGTCGACACGAAGGCCCTCGACAAGGCCGACGCCGACTACACCCAGTACTATTATTACGGGCCGCGTCGCCGCTATTGGCGCCGGCGCTATTACGGGCCGCGATTCTACGGGCCACGCTATTATTACGGCCCGCGCTACTACCGGCCGTATCCCTATTACCGGCCCTATGGCTATCGGCCTTATCGGCGCTATTGGGGCCCGCGCTACTACTGGTAGACGGCCGATCCGAGGCCGAGCGTTCGCGCCGCGCAGGAGCCAGTCCTGCGCGGCATAAGCTGCCTTGGCCTCAGAGCGCGGCGCCGAGCGCGCGCAATTCGCCCCGAAGATCGATCGGCTCGCGGAAATGCACCGCCCGCATGCCGACCGAACGGGCGCCCAGCACGTTCTTCTCGCTGTCGTCGATGAAGATGCAGTCCGAAGCGTCGAGCCCGTAGCGCTCGGTCAGCACGCGGTAGATCGCGGGATCGGGCTTGAGCAGCCGTTCATGGGCGGAGACGATCGCGCCGTCGAAGCTGCGCAGGAAGGGGAAGCGGACCAGGCATTCAGCCCATTTCTCGCGCGAGAAATTGGTGATCGCGTAGACCTTCTCGCCCTGGCTCTTGAGTTCTTCGAGCACCGCGACGCTGTCGTCGATCACGCCCGGCACGGTCTCGTGCCAGCGCTCGTCGAAGGCCCTGATCTCGCGCTCCCATTCCGGATGCTCGGCGACGAGGATGGCGACGGCATCCGTCCAGGACCGGCCGCGATCCTGCTCGATGTTCCAGGCGGCCGTGCAGACATTCTGCAGGAACCAGTCGCGCCTGGCGTCGTCCGGTATCAGGTCGCGGTAGAGATGGAACGGATCCCAACGCAGCAGGACGTTGCCGACATCGAAAACCACTACGGGACTACGCGACATCGAGCTCCTCCGATCCGGCACCGGCGATTCGCCGCCGCAGCCTTGCGCCCGGATCGAATCGCAAAGCACGGCGTTAGGGAAGCCGAATCCGCGCGCCACGGGCTGCCCATCCTCACGCCGGCTCACGTGCTTGTGCGCCAAGGTGCATGACGCCCAAGGCGAATCTGGCGTATCCGGGGTGGCGACCGGGACGAAGGGAGCGAGGATGGCTTTGGTGGACGAAAGCTACTGGCCGTGGACCGACCGCAAGGGGCGCTTCGACGCGCTCCGCGCCGGCTGCTTCGCGCTGCTGCTGATGCCGGCCGCTTACCTCGCCTATCAGGCCTTCGCCCATCAGCTCGGCTCGAAGCCCTGGACGCAGGCAGTGCACGACACCGGCACCTGGAGCCTGCGCATCCTCGTCATCACCCTCGCGGTGACGCCGCTGCGGCGCATCCTCGACTGGAACCGGCTGATCGGCATCCGCCGCATGCTCGGCCTCTCGGCCCTCGCCTACGCGCTCGGGCACCTGACGCTCTACTGCATCGACCTCGGCTTCGACTGGGGGCTGATCGCCTCCGAGATCGTCAAGCGCTTCTATCTCATCGTCGGCATCATGGCGCTGATCGGCCTCGTCGCACTCGGGACGACCTCGACCGACGGCATGATCCGCAGGCTCGGCTCGGCGCGCTGGCAGCAGTTGCACAGGCTGGTCTATCCGATAGCCATGCTCGGCCTGTTCCATTTCGCCTTGCAATCGAAGATCGACGTGACCCAGCCGGTGCTGCTCGCCGGGCTCTTCGCCCTGCTGATGGCCTATCGCGGCCTGAATCGCCTGGGTATTCCGCTGAGCTTCGCCTCGCTCGCCCTGACCGCGCTCGGGACCGGTCTCGCGACCGCGCTGGCCGAGACCGCCTGGTACGCCTTCGCGACCGGCGCCTCGGCCTGGCTGATCTTCCAGGCCAATGCCGACATCATCGTCTACCAGGACTGGACGGCGCTGCGCCCCGGCCATTGGGTGGCGCTCGTCGGCCTTTGCCTGGCGCTGCTGCATCTCTGGCGCAAGCCCGCACAGCGGCCGGCGCGGCGCGAGCGTCGTCCCGCGCAGCCGGTCTCCACGGCCGCGCCGGGCTGACGCTTCAGCCCTCGCCGCGAGCCAGTTCCAGCAGCGTCTCGAGCAGGACGCGGATCGCGATGCCGGCGTCGAGCTCGGTCATGTTCTCCAGCGGCGAATGGCTGATGCCCTTCTCGCAGCGCACGAACAGCATCGCCGCCGGGCAGAAGGCCGCGATCGCCATCGCGTCATGGCCGGCGCCGGAAGGCAGGCGCCGCGCCGAGAGGTTCGAGCCGGTCCGGGCGATGCCGGTGGCAAAAGCCTCCTGCAGGCCCTCATCCATCGGCACGGCTTTCGACTGGGAATAAGGCGTGATCTCGAGGCGAACACCACGGCGCGCGGCAATCTCGCCGAAACGCGTCTGAATGGCGGCGTCCATGCTCGCAACGGTCTGGTTGGCCGGGGCACGGAAATCGATGGTGAAATCGACGGCACCGGGCACGACATTGGTCGCGCCGGGGTCAGGCCGGAAGACGCCGACGGTGCCGAGCGCCTGGTCATGGCCGCGGGCGATCTCCTCCAGCGCCAGCGCCATCTCGGCGGCGGCGGCGAGCGCATCCTTGCGCAGTGCCATCGGCACGGTGCCGGCATGGCCGGCCTCGCCGGTGACCCGGACGCGGGCGCGCTTCTGCGCGGCGATGGCGGTGACGATGCCGACCGCCTCGCCGGACGCCTCCAGCACCGGCCCCTGCTCGATATGGACCTCGAGATAGGCTTTGAGCGAACCCGGCTTGCGGGCGAGGCCGGCAATGCCGGCCGGGTCGCCGCCGAACTTCACGAGAGCGTCGCGCAACTTCACCCCGTCGGCGTCGGTGCCGTCGAGCCAGTCCGGCCGGTACTCGCCGATCAGGGCGTGCGAGGTCGAAAGATCGGTCGGGAACCGCACGGTCTCCTCATCGCCGAAGGCGACGACCTCGAGCGCAAAGGGCAGGACGATGCCGGCATCGCGCAGGGCCTGCGCCGCCAGAATGCCGGCGACGACGCCGAGATTGCCGTCGAAGCGGCCACCATCCTTGACCGTGTCGATATGCGAGCCGATCAGCACCGCCGGCAGGCCGGGCGTCGCGCCTTCGCGCCGGCCCTGCACCGAGCCGGCAGCGTCGATGAAGGCGGTGAGGCCCGCGACCTCCATCGCGCCCTTGGTCCACTCCGCCGCCTGGCGATGCGCCGGCGACAGATAGAGCCTGGTCAGCTTGCCCGGCTCGTCGGTGAAGCGGTTGAGGCCGGCGAGCGCCGCGAAGGCGCGTGCGCCGAGCACGGCGGCGGAAGGAAGGGTCGCGGTCATGGGGCCATACTAAGAGGGGCGCCGGCCGGGTGGCCAGCGCCGTTTGCGTTGCGGAAGGAGGTGCGGCTGAGACCCTACTCAGTAGGTGGCGCGACCGCCGGAGAGGTCGAAGACGCCGCCGGTGGTGAAGCTGTTCTCGGCAGAAGCGAGGAAGGCGACCATGGCGGCGACCTCGTCGACCTGGAGGAAGCGGCCGCGCGGGATCTTCGAGAGCATGTAGTCGATATGCTCCTGGGTGATCTGGTCGAAGATGCGGGTCTTGGCCGCGGCGGGGGTGATGCAGTTCACCGCGATGTCCTGCGTCGCCAGCTCCTTGCCGAGCGACTTGGTCAGCGCGATCACCGCTGCCTTCGAGGCGGAATAGGCGGAGGCGGTCGGATTGCCCTCCTTGCCGGCGATCGAGGCGACGAGCACCAGCCGGCCGTAATTGCGCTTGATCATGCCGGGGACCACGGCCTGGCAGCAATGCAGCGTGCCATCGACATTGAGCCGCATCACCTTGGCCCATTCGTCGAGCGGGTATTCCCAGGTCTTGCGGTTGGGACCGGCGATGCCGGCGCTGGTGACGAGGATGTCGACGCTGCCGAGCCGCTTCTCGAGCTCGGCGGCGGCCTCGTTCACGGCCGCGGCGTCGGTGACGTCGATGCCGAGCCCGCTGGCCTCACCGCCGATCGCGGCGGCCGCCTCCTTGGCGAGCTTGCCGTCCAGATCCCAGATCGCGACCTTGGCGCCGCTCTTGGCGAAACGCTCGGCGACGGCGCGGCCAATGCCCTGCGCGCCGCCGGTGACGATGGCAACCCGGCCGTTCAAATCGATTTGATTCATGAAAACAACGCCCCTCCCTGATGAAGCCGGGGCAATCTAACGCAAAGCCGGCGGGCGCGAAGGCCTGTTTTCAAGGGGAGAGGGTTGCAGTCGCGCAATGCCAGCGGCTCAGCCGGCATTGCGGAAGGCAGCCGGGCTGAACAGCGTGCGCAGGAGGATGCCGAGGTCGAGCCAGAAAGACCAGTTGTCGATGTACCAATGGTCGTAGGCGATGCGGCGCGCCATCTTCTCGTCCGTGTCGGTCTCGCCGCGCAGGCCGTTGACCTGCGCCCAGCCGGTGATGCCCGGCTTGACGTTGTGGCGGCGGGCATAGAGCGCGATCTTGCGCTGGTATTCGCGATCATGGGCGAGCGCGTGCGGGCGCGGGCCGACCAGCGACATCTGCCCGGCGATGACGTTGATCAGCTGCGGCAGCTCGTCGAGATTGTAGCGGCGCAGGAAGCGGCCGACCCGGGTGATGCGCGGATCGCCGCGCGTCGCCTGGCGGATCACGGCGCCGTCGTCGGTGGTGGTCATCGTCCGGAACTTGAAGATCCGGAACGGCTCCTGGTTGAAGCCGAAGCGCCGCTGCAGGAACAGCACCGGCCCCTTCGAATCGAGCCTGACCGCCAGCGCGATCAGGAGCAACAACGGCAGGCTCGCGACCAGGATGGCGCTGGCGGCGCAGATGTCGAAGATGCGCTTGAACGTGACCTGGGCGAAGGTGAGCGCCGGCCGCGTCAGGCGCAGCGAGGCGAGCGAGCCGACGCGCACGATGTGCGGGTTCTCGAAGCGGTCCATGATGCGCTCGGGCGTCATGTGGATGGCGACCGGCAGGTTCATGAAGGCGTCGACGCAGGCATCGATCGTCTCCTGGTCGGACCAGGGCAACGCGATGAAGACCGCATCGGGCTTGAGGTCGCGCGCCCGTGCCGAGGCCGTGGCGAGGTCGGCCGCCAGGGCCGCTGCGGGATCGTTGATGCGGCGTGCATCGTTGCTGCGCAGGAAGGCGACGTCGACGATGGAGAAGCCGATATTCCAGGGCTGATGGCGCGAGACGAAGGACATCACCTCGCTCTCGCGGCCGATCAGGAACACCCTTTCCGAGGTGATCCGGCCGGTCTTGCTCGCCATCGACACCGCCCGCACGATCGCCGAGCGGGCGAGGGCGACGAGGGGGATGCCGGCGAAATAGGTCGCGATCACCACAGCGCGCGAATACTGGTCGACGATCTTGGCGAGGAAGACGAAGGCGATGAAGGCGACCATCGCCATGTTCCAGACGGTGAAGGCCGAAGCGATCTGGCCCTTGGTCGAGAGGTAATTGGCGAGCTGGTAGCGGCCGCGCAGCGCGTTGATGAAGACGAAGATCGCCGCGATCATCGAGGCGAGCTTGAGCGTGATCTTGTCGTTGCCGAAATCGCCATAGGCATAGAGGTGATAGGCGAAGGAGGTGCCGACGACGATCCCGACCACCATGACGAGGTCGACGACCGCCGTGATCAGCCCGATCCAGTGGCGCAGTGAGTTGGCGCGTTCATCCGCGGCAGAGGCGGCGGCATAGTTCAGGTCGTTGACAGTCATCATCCGGCAGCTCGCTCCCGAGCGGCCCGGATCGGGACAAGTCTCCCGACCAGCGCTGCTCTGCCGGCAAGGGTGGCAAGCGCGATGCCGGCCTCCTGACGTCGAAGAAGCCCCGAAAACCTGCCGTTACGGCACGAATCCGGCATGGCCGGTCAGGAAGCCGGGGAGCGGCGTGTCATTTTTGAACACCCCAGCCCCGAACCGGAACGGGGCAGGTCCCCGGTCGATTGAAGATTCGATTTACTTTGGGAACGGGTTCGCCTTGACCGACCTTGCAAATGCCCCAAGACATGCGGCGCTGCCGTCACCATGGCGACGCATGCTTGCCCGAGCCGAAACCGCGATGAACGCCTTCTCCGCTCCCTATGCGCAGCCCCTGGTCGGGCGCATGCCCGCCATCGAGGCGCCGCGGCGAGACATCGTCGGCGTGAAGGTCGCAGCCTTGAGCCGTGATCAGGCGCTGGCGCTGATCGACCGCGCCTTCGACCAGAAGCGCCATTTGCGGCTGGCCTATTGCAATGCCCATCTCGCCAATGTCGCGGCTAACGATCCGGCCCTGCTGGCCGCCCTCGGCGGCTTCCTCGTCCTGCCCGACGGAATCGGCGTCGACGTCGCCTCGCAGCTGCTCCATGGCAGCCATTTCCCGGCCAATCTCAACGGCACCGATTTCACGCCGGCCCTGCTGGCGGCCCGGCGCGCGCCGCTGCGGGTGATGCTGCTCGGCGGCAAGCCGGGCGTCGCCGACTGTGCGGCTGAGCGGCTGCAGGCCGAGCATCCCCGGCACGATTTCAAGGTGCTCGGGCATGGCTA
The DNA here is from genome assembly GCF_032464875.1 of Allobosea rubneri. NCBI lineage: Bacteria > Pseudomonadati > Pseudomonadota > Alphaproteobacteria > Hyphomicrobiales > Alloboseaceae > Allobosea > Allobosea rubneri. The sequence goes on along the minus strand of NZ_JAWDID010000037.1, from coordinate 5,300 downwards.
TTTCTCGCCCGAGGAGGAGCCGGCGCTGCTGGCCCGCCTCGAGCACGAGCGCCCCGATCTCCTGCTCGTCGCCTTCGGTAACCCGCGCCAGGAGCGCTGGATCGCCGAGAAGCTGAATGCGCGCCATTGCAGCGTCGCCGCCGGGATCGGTGCCTTCTTCGATTTCCTGGCCGGCGAGGTGACGCGGGCCCCGCTCTGGATCCGCCGCCTGCGGCTGGAATGGCTCTACCGGCTCTGGCTCGAGCCCGCCCGGCTCTGGCGGCGCTATGTCGTCGGCAATCCGGTCTTCCTGATGCGCGTGCTGCGGCAACGTCTCGCGGGACGCAATCCGACGTGAGCAGCCTCAGCGTCGCGATCGCGACCCCGAGCTATTCCGGCGATTTCGAACGTTGCCGCCTGCTCTGCGCCAGCATCGACCGCTTCGTCAGCGGCCACGCGATGCATTACCTGCTGGTCGAGGACCGCGACCTCGAACTGTTCGCGCCCCTGGCCGGGCCGCGCCGACAGGTGATCCCGGAATCGGCGCTGCTGCCGCGCTGGCTCTCCTCCTGGCCCGACCCGCTCAGCCTCGGGCGCCGGCGGGTCTGGACCGGCCCCGGCGCACTCCTGCGCGGCATCCCGCCGCTGCGCGGCTGGCACGCCCAGCAACTGCGCAAGCTCGCCTTGCCGCTGAAGAGCCATGAGGACATCGTGCTCTTCGCCGATTCCGACATGATCTTCCTGCGGCCTTTCGACGTCGCCAGCCTGTCCAGGGCGGACGGCGTGCGGCTCTATCGCAAGCCCGGCGGCATCACCCGGGAGATGGAACGCCATCGCGGCTGGTGCGAGGTCGCGAGCCGCCTGCTCGGCCTGCCGGAACCGGCCTTCCCGAGCGCCGACTACATCAACAATCTGGTGAGCTGGCGCCGCGACAACGTCGTCGCGATGATCGCCCGGATCGAGCAGACCACCGAGCGCGACTGGGTCTCGGCCATCGCCGCCAACCGGCAATTCTCGGAGTACATGTTCTACGGCTATTTCGTCGAAGGCGCGCGCAGCCTCGCCGATGCCGGGCACTGGGCCGATGCACACGAACTCTGCAAGGTCTACTGGTTCGACGAGGACGTGACCGGACTTGCCGGCCTGCGCTCCTTCGAGGGCGAGCTGGGGCCGGGCCAGGTCGCGGTCGGCGTGCAGTCCTTCACCGGCGTGCCGCTCGAGCGGCTCTGGGCGCTGTTCGAGGCGCAATAGGCCGGATCGAGGCCGGTCAGCGTGCCTTGCCGAGGAGTCGATAGGTGAAGGCCGTCGAGAGCAGGTAGAGCGCGCCGAAGACGCCGTTGAGCCAGAGCGGCCAGCTGCCATCGGCGCCGTGCTGCGTCATCACCCAGGAGATCAGCGCCGCCTTGAGCGCCGCCACCGCACAGAGCAGCAGCACGCGCGAGCCGGTGCGTTCGCGGGCATAGAGCAGCTCGGCCTGGTACTCGACGAGATTGCGGAAGGCCGGCACCAGCAGCATCGGCATGAAGAGATAGGAGGCGAGGGCGACATTGTTGCCGAGCGCCCGCGGGAACAGCGTCAGCAGCAGGATGATCGCGACGAGCCCGGCGATCGAGACCGCCGCGATGGAAAGTTCAACCAGGACCTGACGGCCGGCACCGCCGCGCAGGCCGCGCTCCTGCATGATCTTCTGCACCAGCATCTGGTTGAAGCTGCGGACCGGCATGGCGGTGAGGTCGATGACGCGCATCGCGATAGCGTAGAGCCCGGCGACGCGGTCGCCGGCGAAGGCGAGCATCAGGAGCTTGTCGAGCTCGGCCTGCAGATAGAACAGGATGTCGGCGGCGCCGGCCGAGAGCGCATCGGCCATGCGGCGCGGATAGAGCGCCGGCACGAAGGCAAGGCGCACTTTCGGCATGAAGACGAGGAAGGCGAGCAGGGCCGAGAGCAGGGTCGCGCCGAGATAGGCGAACGCCCAGACGGTCAGCGTCGTCTGGCCCTGGACGTAGAACAACAGCGCCGCGAGCGTCCGCAAGGCCGAGCCGATGATGACGAGCAGGGCCGCCTCGCGAAAGCGGCGCATGCCGTTGTTGATGATCGCGACGAGTTCGACCAGGCGCCAGCCCAGCACCTCGGCGAGGATGATCAGCGCGAAGGGCAGGAGCGCGACCTTGCCGGCGAAGAGCAGCGCGTAGGCCACCCAGCCGGCGAGCAGGATCAGCGGCAGCGAAGCGAGGCCGAGTCCGGCGAAGCCGGCGAGATAGGCACCGAGCAGGCGCGGCTTGACGGTGGCGACGCGGTAGACAGGCGAGACGAAGCCGAAGGCGAGCAGGCGCGAGAGAATGACGCCCGTCGCCGAGGCGGTGGCGAAAATGCCGAACTCGCCCAGGGTCAACGTATTCGCAACGATGAGGAAGTAGACAAGGGAGATGACGAGCCGGCCGGCGGAGCCGCTCAGGATGGTGAGGTAGGCGGCGATGGAGGCGCGGTCGGGCGACATGAAGTCCGTTTCGACAGATCGGCTGGCCCGTTCCGTGCCTCAGGCAGGGCGGAGATCGCCCCGTGTCTAGCGCATACGCGTTGAGCGACCCTAAACGAAACGGGGCCATGTCCGGCCACGGAACGCAACTGCCGGGGATCGCGACATGAAAGCCATTTCGCGCAGGGACGCGCTGGGCGGGGCTGCCAGCTTCGCCGCGGCTGCCCTCGCCGGCGACGGCGCCGCCGCGGCCCCAGGCCGGGCGCCGATCCCCTATGGCTCGGCGGCACAGATCGAGACCTTTCGCGCCGATGCGCGCTACCGCGAGGCGCTGAAGCGGTATTGCGACGTGATCGTGCCGATGAACGACCTGAAATGGGAAGCGCTGCGCCATGACCGCGCCCGCTTCGACTTTTCCGGGGCGGACGAGTTGGTCGATTTCGCGCTGAAGAACGGCAAGGCGCTGCGCGGCCACGCGCTGCTCTGGGGCATGGCGCTGCCGCCCTGGGCCAAGGAAATGTCGAGCCGCGCCGAGGCGGAGCGCGAGCTGACGCGGCATATCGAGGTCGTGGTCGATCGCTACAAGGGCAAGATCGCGACCTGGGACGTGGTCAACGAGGTGATCGCTTTCGATCCCAAGCCCAGCGAGCCCTATCGCGACACGATCTGGCAACGCCTGCTCGGACCCGGCCATATCGAGATCGCCTTCCGCACCGCGGCGCGGGTCGATCCGAAGGCGCGCCTCGTGCTCAACGACTTCAATTTCGAGGAGGCGGGAGCGGGCATAGCGGCCCGCCGCAGGATCGCGCTCGATACCGTGCGCCGCCTCCAGGACAAGGGCATCCCGATCCACGGGGTCGGCATGCAGGCGCATCTCTATGCCGAGAATGCGATCGACAGCGCAGGCGTGCAGGGCTTCGTCGCCGATCTCGGCAAGCTCGGCGTCGGGGTCGAGGTCACCGAGCTCGACGTGATCGACTGGAAGCTGCCGCCCGATACCGGCGTGCGCGACCGGGCCGCCGCCAAGCTGGTCGCGACCTATCTCGAGGCCGTGGTGGCGGGCGGGCAGCCCAAGGCGATCGTCACCTGGGGGCTGACCGACCGCTACAGCTGGGTGCACGAGACCTTCCCGCGCAAGGATTCGGCCAAGGCGAGGCCCTTGCCGCTCGATGAGGATTACCGCCCCAAACCGATGATGCAGGTGCTCGAACGCTACCGAAGCGGCCGGGCCTGACCGAATGACGAGACGTCCCGGCCAGTCCGGACGGGACGTAGAGGACGATGCAGAGCGAGTGAAGCAGAGCGCAATGTTCACCACCGAGAACGCACCGGGCGACAGCGACCGGGCCGCGACGCCGCCGCCTCAGGCGGCGAGCGCGGCTCCGGCCGATGCCGGTCGGCCGTCGCTTTCGGTGCTCGCCAATCCGCTCTGGGTGCTCGGCACGCTCTGGCGCCGCAAAGGCCTGATCCTGCTCTGCGGGCTGGCGGGCCTCGTGCTGGCCTCGCTGGCGAGCCTGCTGGTCACGCCGAAATACGTCTCGACCGCCCAGCTCTTCATCGATCCGCGCGATCTGCGCGTGCTCCAGAACGAGGTCTCGCCGACCATGGTCGGCAGCGACCCGACCTCGATCACCGCCTATCTCGAAAGCCAGGCGCGGATCATCGCCTCCGACAGCATCAAGGCGCGCGTCGTCGAGAGCGAGCATCTCGACAGCGATCCGGAATTCGGCGGCTCAGCCAGCCCCGGCCTGCTCTCGCGCCTGATCGGCGGCGCGCCCAGCAAGCGCGACGGCATGCTCTACGCGCTTGCCGAGCTCGACCGGCGGGTCTCCGTGCGGCGCGGCGAGCGCACCTTCGTGATCGACATTTCGGTGACCTCGCGCGACCCCGAAAAGGCCGCCCGCCTCGCCAACGCCCTCGCCAACGCCTATCTCGAAAACCAGGCGGCGGTGCGCGACGCGGCCGCCAAGCGCGCAACCGAGTCGCTGACCGGCCGTCTCGAGGAGTTGCGCTCGCGCCTGCGCGATGCCGAGAACAAGGCCGAGCGCTTCAAGGAGGCGAACAATCTCGTCGCCGCCGGCGGCCGATCGATCAGCGAGGAGCAGCTCGCGCTCAGCAACGCCCAACTCGTCGCGGCACGGACCCGGGTGACAGAGGCCAAGGCGAAGTACGACGAGATCGCGCGGACCCGCGCCTCCTCGCTCGAGGCCGGCGCCATTCCCGAGGCGCTCGCCTCGAACACGATGACGGCGCTCCGGGCCCAGCTCGGCGCGGCGCTGAGCCGCGAGGCAGACCTCACCGCCTCGCTCGGCGCCAGGCACCCTTCGCTGTTCGCGGCGCAGTCGCAGGTGCGCGACGCCCGCCGCCAGATTGCCGAGGAACTCGGCCGGATCGCCCGCGCCGCCAGGAGCGAATACGATCGCGCGCTTGCCGCCGAACGCCAGACCGCGGCCCGCGTCGACGAGCTGAAATCCGGCCAGTTCGCCGCAGGGCGCGCCGGCGTCGAACTGCGCGAGCTCGAGCGCGAGGTCGAATCCTCGCGCGTCATCTATGAGGGCTTCCTGAAGCGTGCCCGCGAGACCGGTGAGCTTTCGGGTATCGACACCACCAATGCCCGCATCATCTCGCAGGCCATGCCGCCGCTGCAGAAATCCGGCATGTCGCGCCGGACGATCGCCCTGCTCGGCGGTATCGGCGGCTCGGGTGTCGGCGCGCTGCTGGCCTTGGCGCTCGCCCTCCTCGGCACGGTAAGGCCGGCACAGTCCGGCGCGGCCCCCGCGCCCGCCCCAGCACAGGCCGAACCGCCAGCGCAAGGCGACCGGCCGCAGGCCGGTCGCCTTGCGCT
>NZ_JAWDID010000036.1:0-55927 GCF_032464875.1 Allobosea rubneri | reverse complement strand
GCCCATGCCGGAGGCGCCGGCGCGGGAGGGGGCGGCGGTGGCGGCGGGCAGGCGATCGTCGCTACCGCGACCGATTCCGGGCCGTCGGCCTGGGCGATATTGAGCCGCAGCGCCTCGCAGCTGGCGAAATCCTTGGGGCCTTCGCCGCCGATCCGGTAACGGGGCCCATCGATCTCGACCTTGCCGCTATGCAGCCGCGCCAACTCCGAGATCGCGCGTCCGATCTGCGTCAGAAAAGCCGGGGGCTCGCCGGCAGCCGGCAGCGACCGATCGGTGATCCTGCCATCGCCCGGAAAGGCGCGTGCGAGCAAGCTGGCAAGCTCGCGCTTCACGGCTTCCGACGGGTAGTAGCCGGAAACAGTGACGGCCCCTGCGGCGTTCTTCTCGGCAGTCCACACATAGGGCGCGACGGTCGGCGGGTTGAGTGTGCAGTCGACCCGCGTGAAGCCGGTCGGAGCCGCCGTGGCGGCGGCGGCGCGTAGCGCAAGGTAGGCTTCCGGAGACGAGGCCGTGCCCTCGACGCAGTAGCGGGCATCGTCGAGCGCGACCTTGCCGGCCGAGAGCCGGCCGAGATCGGCGATCATCGTCGCGGTCAGGGCGGCGAACCCGGTCGGCGCGCCGAAAGCGATCTTCTGCTGATCGTCGATCTGCAGATCGCTGCCGAGCGCCCGGGCAGCGGCAATATTGGCTTTGGCCGTCGCCTCGTCGGGCACGTGGCCGGCAAGCGTCACGCGCTTCGCGTCACGGCTCGCAGACCAGCTATAGGGCTTTTGGGCGACCACCTGGGTCAGGCCGCCGATGACGCGTCGGACGCCGAATTCGGAGCCGAGCTGTGCCAATGCCCGGGCAGCGCCGTCGGCACTCGTCGCTTCGCCGTCGAGGTAGACGTCGCGACCGTCGACCTTGACCGTCACTTCGCGAATTCCCGGCGCCGCACCGGCGAGCGCACCGGCTGCGAGCGCCCTGCCCTCGACATCGCGGCGTACCGCGTCCGCCTGGATCAGATTGGCCGAGCTCCACAAAACCGCAAGTGGAACGAACCCCCACAGCCAACCGGCCTGCCGTGCCATCCCCGACCCTCGCCCCTGCCACCGAATCGAACCGATTCCGGCTCTTACGGCACCGCAAGAATCAGGCCCTATCCCATGATCAAGTCAAGCAAAGCGGGCAGGTTCTACCCCGAAATTCATTGCCTCCGGGGACGTCGACATGGTCGAGCGCTCCAGCCTCCCGGGGACATCGCCAGCGCGCCGGCACCCGCCAAAACGAAAGAAGCCCCGGGTTTCCCCGGGGCTTCCGTCTTCACGATCGGAAGATCGATCAGAAGTCGCGCTGGATGCGGAAGCGGCCAGCCCAAGCGTCGTCGGACTTGATGCTGGTGCCAGCAACACGACCACCGACGTTGTTGACGGCCAGGACGCGCGAGGCGAGCTCGGTACGGGTGTAGAGAACCTCAACACCGATATCCAGACCCGAAACCGGCGACCAGATCAGGTTACCAGCGATGATGGCTTCCTTCGGATCAAGCGAGCGGATCGGCGCGCCAGCGGCGTAGACGCCGGTCGGAGCGTTGTAGCCGAGCTTCAGCTCCGAGTACGAGCCGTAGAGCTCCGAACGCAGGGTCGGGGTCCAGAAGTGGCGGAGACCCGCAACGATCGACCAGCCGGTCGAGTTCTTGACGCCGCCAAGGGCATTGATGCCGATGTCGCCGATCACGAGCTGGTTGAGGGCAGTCGCCGAGGTGATGCGGCCCGAACCGAACTGACCACCCCAGCCGAGATAGCCGAGAGCGCCGTCAGCATAGGCAGCCTGCAGGAAGAGGACGTCGCCAGCGGCGAGCATCGGCAGGTTGATCTTGACACCACCCTGGATGGCCCAGCCGAGCTCGTCGCCGCTGTTGATCGCCGGGACCGTGAGGGTGCCGAGCTGGTTGCCGACGCTACGCTGCGTCAGAGCACCCGACAGCTGAGCGGAGCCCCAACCCTGATCGACGCGCAGCGAGGCGACGACGTCCGGGAAGTCCTGGCCTTCAAGAGCGACAGCCGTGCCGTCGAAGGCGGCGCCGCCGAGCAGGCCGCTGCGGAAGAACGCGCCGTTCTCACGGGTACCCGTGCCGGAGTTGCGGTCTTCGAGCGAGACGGTGGCCGAGAAGCCCGAACCGAAGGTGGCGGTGTAGGCCAACAGGTTCAGACGGCTATCAGCCGTGCGCAGGGTCGAGAAGCCAAAGTCGTTGGCGTAGAAGTCGAAGAACGACTGAGCGCGACCAGCGGTGATCGGACCGAACTGCACGAAGGCGAGGTCGACCAGCGAGGTCGTCGCAGCCGTCGTGAAGCGACCCTGACCCGGGGCGATGATGCCCTGGTTGCCGCCGATGGCGCCAGCGTACATGCCGGTGCTGTTGGTCAGCTCGTAGCGGAAGAAGGTGCGCAGCGTGCCATAGGCAGTCGCGGTACGGGCGTCGACGTTCAAGCGACCGCGAGCGCGGGTGCCGTAGGCGTCCTGACCGTTACCGTAGCGGGTGCCGACGGTGTACTCAGCGCGGACACGACCGCCAACGCGAAGGCAGGTGTCGGTGCCCGGGATGTAGAAGAAGCCAGCGCCGTAGGCGGAGCAGACGCGAACGTATTCGACCGGAGCGGCCTTCCGCGAAGGAAGGTCGGCGGCCTGAGCCCCGGCAACCGCGGCGATACCGGCGGCAGAACCGAGGAGGAGGCTCTTAACGAGCTTCATTTGATAACCTCCAAAAGAGTTTCGAGACCCTCGGGCTTCGGCGAACTCGTTTTCCGGACGGCCCCAGGAGACCCCACCGGCGAACCCGCCTATCCCGGTCTTCCCCCCCCACTCCCGAACCACTCAGAAGCGAAGTTGAAAAACAGCGACCGGGAATGTCCCGCCGCACAGTCACCATTACGAATGCCCGCCTCGCGATCAACCTTCATCACGTCGGGGTAAGGCTCGGCGGGGCGCTTTGGACCCCGGTGTTGCACGTCGGCCACGCTTTGAGCGCGGAACTTAAGACGCTGTTAACCGGCCGAGCCAGGATCGCTGCTCCCAGAGCGCATTCTGGCGTTCCTATGAGGCGAATCTTCGGCCCTGGGCAGCGGCGGCGATTCCCTGCCTGCCGACTCAGTATTCCCACTCGGCTCCGACGCCGACCGCCGCGCTGCCGTCGGCATTGGTCTCGGCCTGGAGCTTCAGCCGCCTTGTCACGTCGATGCCGACCGAGACCCCGCTTTCGGAGGGCTTGGCACCCGCTTTCACGCCGATGGTGATGTTGTCGGACAAGGCGCGCGAGACGCCGACCGTCGGCCCGTCCGGGCCCATCTGCACGTCGAGATTGTCGACACCGAGCTGGCGCCGCAGCTTCTCGAACACGTCGTCGCCACCAGCGCCCGAGAACTGCGCCGCGGTCTGGGCCAGCTGGAGCGCCTGGAAAGGCGAGAGCGAGCCGGAAGCGCGCTCGAAGAGCAGCCGCGACAGCACCTCGTCCGGAGGCAGCTCGGGCGAGGAGGTGAAGGTGAATTCCGGCGCCGATGCCTGGCCGCTGACGATGATCCTGGCCGTGACGTCGGCGGCGCGCGTCTCGGCGACGAAATCCAGCTCCGGCATGACATCGCCGGAGAAGGTCACGCGACCGCGGCTGAAATCGAGGCGCTGGCTCAGAACGCTCAAGCGTCCGCGGCGCAGATCGAAGCCGCCATTCAGCACGGGATTCGCCGAAGTACCGCCGACACGCAGCTCGCCGCCCAGCTCGGCGTCGATGCCGCGGCCACGGATGAAGACACGTCCCGGGGCTGAAACCGTGATGTCGAGCACGGCATCGAAGGCCGGCGCGCGCGAGCCCTTGCGCTGCGCGGCGGCGCGGGCCTTGCGCTGGGCAGCGAGGCGCTGCGCAGCCTGGCCCTTGGCGTTGACATGCCTGATGCCGTCGACCGGGCGCAGGCTCGACGGCAGCCGGTCCGGTACGGCGACCTCGATCGTGACGACGCCGATCCGCCCGGCGATGCGCGGGCGCTGCGCCAGCGGCCCGGCGAGGTCGAGCCCGAGATCGGCCACCGCGGTCACCAGCCCGTTGGCAACGAGTTGGGCGCGCTTCCCCTCGATCCGAATCGTCCCTGGGAAACCCGCTTCCGGATCGAGCCGGACATTGCCCCGGGCCGAGAGCGTGCCGCCGCCCGGTGTCTGCGCCGAGAAGCGCTCGATCGCGAGCTCGGGACCGCGCGCGGCGAGTCGCGCCTCGATCCCGGTCAGCCTGACGCCCTGAAGCGCATCGCTGAAGCTGCCATTGGTGAGCGTCGCGCCACCGGAGAGCTGCGGTGCGGACATTGTTCCGCCAGCCCGCATATCGATGGCGATCTGCCCGGTCAGGTTCCGGCCATCGGCGGAGAGCTGGGTGTTGGCGAGCGCTGCGTCGACCCGGCCCTGAACGGCGAGATCGAGCGCGCCATTGCCGCCGAGCGGTACCGTGCCCTTCGCGGTGAGCGCGATGAAGCGGCCGCCATTGAGGCTGGCGTCGAGGCTGGTCTGGTGGCCGTTCAAGGTCCCCTGCCCGGCGATCTCAAGCGGCGGCAGTCCGGCCTGGCGAGTCTGCGGCGCGACGAGGCGAGCGATCTTCAGCCGCCATGGGCCGGTCGGGGCTTCCGGCGTTCCCTTGATCGTCGCCTCGGCGTCGAGCGTGCCGGACAGATCGAGCGTCGGCGCGGCGAGCCTGGCGGCAGAGAGCGGCACGTTCTGCGCCTGGAAGCGCAGGTCGAGCGCGCGACCGACTGCGCCGTCGAGCGTGATGCGGCCGGCATCGACGGCGATCGCGAGATCGCGGATGGCGACGCCGCCCTCGATGGCGGTGAAGCTCGCGGGTTTGGAGAGCGCGATGCGGCGTCCGTCGCGGCTGGCGGTGAAGCTGGCGAGGTCAAAGCGCAGCGGCTCGGACACGGAGAGCCTGCCCTTGGCCGCCAGCGCGAAACCGCGCGCCGTGGCATCGAGGCTGATATCGCTGGTCTCGGCTGCCCCCTGCGACACCAGTCGGATGGCGCTGACCGGCTCGCCGGCGATGACGGCCCGGTCGATCTGGACATTACCGTCGATGCGCGGCTTGCGGAGCGCATCGACGATGGCGAGCGTGGCATCTAGCTTCTCGAGGGTCAGGCTCGGCGCGGACAGGCGCTGCGCATTGGCCTTGAGGTCGATGTTCTGGCCGCCATTCGGCCAGGCGAGGCGCAGATCCGCATCGATGCGGCCGCCGAGCTTGGCCAGCGCCAGGGCCGAGAGATCGTCGAGATTGCGGGCGGCGAGCTTCAGACTGCCTTCCGCGAGATTGGCAGCGTCGAGATCGAGTGCGCCGTTCAGCGTGACCGAACCGATGGCGATATCGAGCTGCGGCAGGCTCCAGCCGCCGGGATCGCGCTTGGCGAAGCGCAACCTGCCGGTCGCGGGCTTGCCTTCGACCTCTCCGGAGAGCTTCGCGTCGCCGGTCAGGGCGCCCTGCAGGTCACGCAGCACCGCGTCGAGCGCCAGGCGCGGCACCGGCCGGCCGAGCGCCGTGGCGTTGGTGATGGCCGCGCGCAGCGTCGCGTCGAGCTTGTCGAGCGGGCCGGACAGGGTGGCATCGAAGGCGCCCTGCCCCGATAGCCGCGGGTCGGCGCGGCGCAGATCGGGAATCGCGATGTTGGCGCGCAGGTCAGACCCCTGGGCTCCGAGCGCGCCATCGGCGGCCGCGGTGACATGGGTGCCGGCGATGCGCAGGCCGTTGACGACGAGCCCGCCGCTGCCGGGAACACGGACTTCGCCGCCGAGCGTCAGCTTGCCGGCGAGCAGACGATCGAGCGCCTCCTGATCGAGACCGAGCGCCTCGGCCGAACCGTCGAGCTTCACCGCATAGCTCTTGCGATGCGGCTCGGCATCGACCGCGGTGGCCAGGGTCGCGGCGCCCTTGAGCTTGCGGTCGGCAAGGCCGCTCAGGCGGGACAGATCAGGCAGCCGGGCCTGGACCTTGCCGAGGATGCGCTTGGGACCGAGCTGGCCGACATAGTCGAGCTCCGCGCCGCCGAAGGCGAGCTTCAACGTCTCGAACTCGCCGCCACCGCCCTCGCTCGCCGTGCCGCGCAGGGTGAAGCGGACGCGGTCGCCGACGAAGCGCGCGAGACCGGGATCGGCGAGCGCAATACCCGAAGCCTCGCCATCCGAGACCAAGACGGTCCGGGTCGCAGGATCGCCAAGCGCTCCGTTCGGCGTCGCGGTGAAGGTCAGGTCGAGCTTGCCGAGCTTGCCTGCCGGCACCGAGGCACCTTCGGCCTGCAGGCTGGCATTGACGCGCGGACCGGCCGCCGGTCCCTGGATCCTGGCGTCGAAGGCGAGCTTGGCGATCTCGGTGCCGGAGGCGACCGTGCGGCCGTCGGCATTTGGCCTTGCCGCCGCGGTCACCGTGAAATCGAGATTCTTGTCGGCGCCGTAGAGACCTTTCACGTCGAGTCGGGCCAGGGCCGAAACCAGCGCCAGTTCCTCGACGGCGACCGCCCCGTCATCGGCGAAGGCGACGGCACCGTCGAGCTTGGTCGAGCCCTGGAAGACCGGAGCGACCGGAGCCGGCATCAGACCGGCGATACGGGAATCGAGCGCGAGCAACAGGCGGCGCCCGGCGCCGCGCCGCGACAGGTCGGCGGTGCCGTCAGCGCCGATGCTCGGCCCGGCATTGAAGGCGAGCGTCGCCTTGAAACGGTCGAGCGGGCCATCGCCCGAGAGATCGAGCTTGACCGGCGGGCGGTCCGGCAGATCGGCGATGGTCGAAAGCAGGCCGCCCTGTGGCTCGTCGAGCTTCACCGCAAGCTGGAGCTGCGTCGTCTGCGGCACGAAGCGCAAATTGACGTCGAGCGTGCCTCCCATGTCGAGCCGACGGCCGGCAAGGCGCAGGTCGAGCCCCTCATTGGGCGGGCCGAGACGGGCAGAACCTGTCGCCGACAGGCGCGCCGGCGCACCGATCACGGTCGGGCCGAGTACGAGTTCGCCGAGCTGGAATGCCTCGATGATCACCTTCAGCGGCAATTCGGGCAGGAGCGGTCCGTCATTGGCCTGTGCGGCCGCGGTCGCCGGATCGGGCAGCGGCCTGCGCAGGATCTCGAGCTTGCCGATCTCGAGCCGGTTGACCTCGAGCCGGCGCAGCAGCAGGGCAGAGCGCGTCCAGATCAGGCGCGCCCGATCGAGCCGGAGCCAGGGGCCGTCGCGATCGGAGATGACGATGTCGCGGATCGAAGCGTCCGAGGACAATGCCCCGTCCACGGCGCCGATCGAGACCTGGCTGCCATCTGTCGAGAGCGCCTTGGAGATCAGGTCGGCGAGGACGCCGCGCTCGCCCGAGTTCTGAGCATGCAGGCCAAAACCCGAAACGAACATCAGCAGCCCGGCGATCAGGAGCGCCGCGAGGAAAAGCACCAGCCGGGGTAAGCGGAGCGCGCCCATCAGAAGGCCTGCCCGATGCTGATATAGAGGGCGACGGGCTTGTCGCCCTTGCGCGGGTTGAGCGGCGCCGCGACGTCGACGCGGATCGGCCCGATCGGCGTATAGTAGCGCAGGCCGAGGCCGGCGGCGAACTGCAGCTGCTCCTTGAAGTTCGGCACCTGCGATTCAAAAGCCATGCCTGCATCGAAGAAGGGCACGATGCCGATCGTGTTGGTGATCTTGATGCGGGCCTCGACCGAAGCCTCGAAAAGGCTGCGCCCGCCGGTCAGCTGGTAGTAGGGCCCGAGCGGCGCCAGCGAGCGATAGGCGTAGCCGCGCACCGAACCGCCACCGCCGGCATAGAAGCGCCGCGTCGCCGGGATTTCATCGAGATCGGCGCCTGCGACCGAACCCAGCCCGATGCGGCCGGCCAGCACATAGCGGCTATCCTCGTCGAGCGAGTAATAGCCGGACAGCGCAGCCTTGCTCTGGAAGAAGGGCGCCGCCGAATGACCGTAGGAGTAGTAGGGCGCGACCGAAGCGGTGACGCGGATACCCCGCGTCGGGTCGAGCAGGCTGTCGGTCGAATCGTAGCGCAGCGAAAGCGGCACACCGAACATCGTGTAGTCGACCTGGCCGAGCACGTCGCTGGTCTGGCCGCGCTCGGCCTCCAGCCCGGCCTGGATCGAAAAGACGTCGCTGAAGCGGTGACGGATGGCGGCGGTGGCGTTGACGTAGCGGGCGGTATAGCCGCCGTAACGATTGGTGCCGACGCGCTCGCGCGTGGCGACGACATCGACGAGCAGATCGTTACGGGTGCCGCCAAGCGCCGGCTTCATGAAGCCGATCGAGAAACGAGCGCCGAGATCGGACGGCAGGAAGTCGCCGAAGCGCTGGATCTTGGTGCCGTCGATCCGCGGCGCGAAGAAGAGGTCGCCCTCCAGCCGCAAGCGCTCGGCCCCACCGAACAGGTTGCGATGCTCCCAGTAGGTCCGCACCGTCGGGCCATCGATGGTCGAATAGCGCGCCGAGAAGCCGAGCAGGCGCTTGGGCCGCTCGTTGACTTCGACGAAGATCGGCAGGTTGCCGCGGGCATCGAGGGCCGTGCCCTCCCGCATCCGCACCGCACCGACGGCAGGGATCTGCGCGATCGACTTGCGGGTGTCGGCGAGTGCTTTGGGCGAATAGGGGTCGCCGGGCTCGAGGTAGATGAAGGAGCGGATCACCGGCTCGGGGATGTCGCCGGTCTCGCCGATGCTGAAGTCGCCGAAGCCTGCGACCGGACCGGGGTCGACGACGATAGCGACATCCATAATCTTTGCGGCATGGTCGACCACGGGCCGGATCTCGACGACCTTGGCGAGCGGGCGCGAGCGGGCGCGCCAATAGTCGACGAGCGCCGCCTGCGCCGCGCGCAACGAAGCCGACGCGGCCGGGTCGCCCGGCCTCAGCCCGGAGACCTTGCCGGGATCGGCGATCACCGCAGTCGGATCGCGCTTCGCGCCAGGGACGATGTCGACATTGCGGAGCGTGAAGAGCGGCCCAGGATTGACGGTGACGACCACCGGCGCCGGGGCGCGGTTGCGAAAGCGCTCGGCCGCCGCAGCGAAGCCCGGAGGCGGCTCACCCGCCTGGCGGACCACCGCACCATCGACCGCGATCGTCACCTGAGCGTTGAAATAGCCGCGCGCCCACAGCGCATCGAGCATCGGGTCGATATCGGCGCTGGCCCGGCGCGCAAGGCTATCGCCGTCGGGCGGCGGATCCTGCCGCAAGCGATAGAGCAGCGAGGCATCCTGCAGATTGCGGGTCAGCGCGCTGGCATCGGGCGTATCGCCCAGTTCGAAGCTGAGTTCGTAGGGCAGCGTGGTGGCGCTGACCGCCGGCGGCTTCTCCTTCGAGCCGAACAGTCCGAAGACGTCGAGCGAGGACAGGTCGAAGGCGCGGGCCGGCGGAGTTTCGGCCGCAAGCATCGCGACGAAAGCGCATAAGCCCCCGCCCGCAACACCGAGCCCCCTACTCCGTCTCGACCGCATCAAACCTCCAACGCAACGCGACTAGAATGCAGAAAATGAGTTCTTTTTGTGATCCTGCCGTCAGTTGATCACAATTCAACGCTGCCGGTCCGCAGCATGATCCGAGCACCGGCGAAGTAAACGTACCGTTACGTCGCCGCAACGAAAGCGCTCGCGGGCGAGAGTTTCCCGCGAGCGCAAGCCCGGCTACGCCAGCGCGAACGAGATCGCCGTGACCGGATCGAGCCGGGCGATCACCGGCCCAAGCGTCGGCGCGAGAACGCCGCCGCAGAGGCTGCCGGTGGTGATGATCTGGCCCGCCTTGAGGCCACCGAGCGGCGTCTCGGCCGGGCGGTTCGCCCAAGCGAGCGCGGTCACCAGCGGGTCGCCATTGGCGTGCTCGGCCGGGCGCTCATAGAGGACATCGCCATCGAGCTCGACGCTGCAGGTCAGGGCCGAGACGTCGTCGAAGATGCTGAAGGGAACCTCCGGCCCGAGCAGATAGGAGCCGTGGCCGAGCGCGTCGGCCAGCCAGAGCGGAAAGGCGACATGGGTCCAGTCGGCGATGCGGCTCTCGACGATCTCGATGCCGACCAGCGCGGCGTCGCAATGGTCGATCAGCTCGGCGCGCGTGTAGGGGTTGCCGGGCCGCAGCGGCATGTCGCGGCCGAGCCGCACCGCAAGCTCGATCTCGACGCGCAGCTCGGCGCCATGGGCGGAGCGATGCGTGTCGCCCGACTTCAGATACGGGCCCGGCATCGGGGCGGCGATCGGCCTGCCGCCCTCGGCGATCGAGACCTTCCAGCCGGCATCTGCGTAGCCCATCGCCTTCTGGACCTTGGCCTGCACGGCGAGCGCGGCATCGATATCGGCCGGGACCGGCAAGGTCGAGATGTCGACCAGGCTGTGGCCGCGGCGTGCGGCGGTCAGCGCCTCGGCAAGGGTATCAATCGTCGTCGCCATCGTGCTGGGTTCCTGTCGCAGCAGCCTCGTAAAGCTCACTGGCTACAGCATCGGTCGGCGAATGGGAATTCTTCAGGCGCCGGGGCGGCTGCCGCCATGCGCGGGCCGGCTCCGCGCTAGGAAGGACGCACAGAGAGGAAACAGGAGAGATTCGATGACCAGATCCGAGAACGACCGCCGCATCGACTATGTCGAATTCGTCGTCGCCGACCTTGCGCGGGCGCGGGCCTTCTACGAAGCCGCCTTCGGCTGGACGATGACCGATTACGGCCCGCAATACTGCGCCTTCGCCGATGGCCGGCTGGAAGGCGGCTTCACCACGCAGGGTACGCCCAAGCCGGGCGGGCCGCTGATCGTGCTCTATGCCGACGACCTCGCCGCCATCCAGGCGTCGATCGAGGCGGCGGGCGGGCGGATCGTGCAGCCGGCCTTCGACTTTCCCGGCGGCCGGCGTTTCCACTTCGCCGACCCGGACGGCTACGAGCTCGCGGTCTGGACGAAGGGCTGAGCCCTTTCGTCACAAATCGCGGCCAGGAAGCCGGTTTTCGTGGTAGGATCGCCTCCGCAAATGTGGAGGCGCGTCATGCATGCCGTCATGCAGTTGCTGTCAGCCTACATCACCTGGCTCGCCCGGGCGCTCCAGGTGAGCCCCGACTTCATCACCAAGGACCGGCGCGGCAACCTGCCGCCGCCATCGGGAGGCATCGGGGCGTACTGATCGCCCCTGAGCCTCCCTCGCCTGATGCAACGCCGTGATGGCCTGTGCTACTTGCCCCAGCGCAGCGCCAGGGGGTTGAGTTCGCGCGCGAGCTCGATCAGGCCCTCACGGGTCTTCGGGTGCAGCGGCACGAGCGGATGGCGAACGGCCTCGCTCTTGATCACGCCGCCCTCCTTCATCAGCGACTTCGTCGCGCGCAGGCCGCACTGGCGGTTCTCGAAATTGATGATCGGCAGGACGTCGCGATAGAGCGCGGCGGCCTTCTTGCGATCACCCGCAGCATGGGCGGTGACGATCGGCTTGATCAGATCGGGGATCATGGCCGAGGTCATCGTGCCGGTGGCGCCGGCATCGAGATCGGCCATCAGCGTGATCGCCTCCTCGCCGTCGAACGGACCGACCACCGCCTTGCCGCCGGCCTCGATCAGCGCGCGCAGCTTGTTGGCGGTGCCGGCAATCTCGATCTTGAAATAGCAAACGAGCGGAACCTCCTTGGCCAGCCGGACCATGAAGGGCACGCTCATGTTGACGCCGGCGAGCGGCGCGTCCTGCAGGATAATCGGCAGCCCGCTGGCGTCGGCGACGCGCGCGAAATGCTCGATCATGCCGTCTTCGTCGGCCTTGAGCAGAGCGCCGTGATAGGGCGGCATCATCATCAGCATCTTGGCGCCGGCATCGGCGGCGGCCTTGGCGCGCTGGGCGGCGATGCGGGTCGAGAAATGCGAGGTGGTGACGATCACCGGCACGCGCCCGGCGACCTGCTCGATCGAGAGCAGCATCACCTGGTGACGCTCCTCGTCCGTCAGCAGGAACTGCTCGGAATAGTTGGCGAGGATGCAGATGCCATCGACGCCCTGGTCGATCATCAGGTCCATGACGCGCTTGTTGCCCTCGATGTCGAGGTCACCATTGTCGTGGAAGATCGTCGGCGCGATCGGGAAAATGCCCTTGTAGGCTTCGGTCATGGCAGGTCTCTCTGCGGCGGTGGAGCTGTCAGGCCTTTGCGGCTCGGGCGGTCGTCAGCTTGCGGATGCCGCGCCTGGCCGAACCCAACAGCGGGAAGAGAAGAAGGGCGAGCGCGATCGACATCAGCGACGCGACCAGCGGGTTCGACCAGAAGATCGAGAGCGAGCCTTGGCTAAAGATCATCGACTGGCGGAAGGCGTCCTCCGCCTTGTCGCCGATGACCATGGCCAGCACCAAGGGCGCGATCGGATAGTCGAGCTTCTTGAAGAAGTAGCCGAGGATGCCGAAGGCGAGCGCGAGCCAGATGTCGAACTCCTTGCTGGCGACGGTGTAGGCGCCAATGAAGCAGACGACGACGATCGCCGGGCCGATGATCGAGAAGGGGATGCGCAGGATCGAGGCGAAGAGCGGCACGGTCGCCAGCACGACGACGACGGCGACGACGTTGCCGAGATACATCGAGGCGATCAGGCCCCAGACGAAGTCGGGACGCTCGACGAAGAGCATCGGGCCGGGGTTGAGGCCCCAGATCATCAGCCCGCCCATCATCACGGCGGCAGTCGCGGATCCCGGGATGCCGAGCGCGAGCATCGGCAGCATGGCGGCGGAGCCGGCGGCATGGTCGGCGGTCTCGGGCGAAATTACGCCCTCCGGCTCGCCCTTGCCGAACTTCTCCGGATTGCGCGAGGAGCGCTTGGCCATGGCGTAGCTCATGAAGGAGGCCGCCGTCGGGCCGCCCGGCGTGATGCCCATCCAGATGCCGATGATGCTGGAGCGGAGCAGCGCGAACCAGTAGCGCGGCAGCTTGAGCGCTGTCAGGAAGACGTCGCGCGGGCGGACCTTGGCCTTCACGCCGTCGAAGCGCAGCCCGTCCTCCATGGTCTGCAGGAGTTCGCCGAGACCGAACAGGCCGATCACCGCGATCAGGAAGCTGACGCCGGCGAGCAGCACGTCGAACTCATAGGTCAGGCGGACATTGCCGGAGACCGAGTCCATGCCGATGGAGGCGAAGGTGAAGCCCATCGCCATCGAGACGAGGGTCTTCAGCGGCGAGGCGCCACCAAGGCCGACGAAGCTGGCGAAGGTCATGAAATAGACCGCAAAATACTCCGGCGAGGAGAATTTCAGCGCGAAGCGCGCGACCCAGCCCGAGAGCAGCGTGATCAGGATGACGCCGGCCATGGCGCCGAAGCCGGCCGAGAGGAAGGCGAAGGACAGCGCCTCGGCCGCCCTGCCCTGCTTGGCCATCGGATGGCCGTCGAAGGTGGTGGCGACGGAGGACGGCTCGCCGGGAATATTGAACAGCACCGAGGTGGTCGAACCGCCGAACAGCGCGCCCCAGTAGAGCGAGGTCAGGAGGATGATCGCCGAGACCGGGTCCATGGTGAAGGTCAGCGGCAGCATCAGCGAGACGCCGTTCGGGGCGCCGAGCCCGGGCAGCACGCCGACGAGGATGCCGAGAAGCACGCCGGCCATCATCAGCGCGATGTGATGGGTGGTCAGCGCGACTTCGAAGCCGTGAAGGAGCGAGGCGAAATTTTCCATGGGTCGATCCGCTCGCGAAGGTCAGAGGCCGAGCATCGTCTCGACCGGCCCCTTGAGCAGGGAAACCTGGGCGAACTTCTCGAGGCCGAAATAGAAGAAGGCAGCGGTGCCGAAGGCGGTCGCGAGGGTCGGCAACCAGCCGAAGCGGCCCTGGAAGCGCATCGCGAAAACGAGGTAGAGCACCATCGCGACATACATGCCGAGCGTGACGCTGAGCACGATGAAGGCGAGCATCGGCACGAAGAACGAGAGGACGCGCTTGGCCTGCTCGCGATCGAGGAAGGTCTCGGCGAGCCCGGCCGAGCCGCCGATGCGCCGGCCGATCGTGGTGACGACGGTCCCGGCGCTGGCGAGCGCAATCAGCAGACCGCAATAGAACGGAAAGGCACCGGGCTGGGGACCGGAAGAGTCCCAGCCGACGCCGAACTCACGGGCGCCGTTGACGATCACGAGGCCGAAGGCGAGCGTCGCCAGGGCTGTCGCGATTTCGGCCTGGAAGCGGGTGATCATCGGCAGCCTTCCATCCCTGTCGGTTCTTGTGGCGGGAGGCGGACGAAAGGCCCGCCTCCCGAAGTCTTGCTGGACCGAACTGCGATGGCTCGCGGGCACCTGTTGCGGTGCCCGCGCATCGCCGCTCAGCCGATCAGTTGACGACCCAGCCTTCGTTCTTGAAGGTCTTGGCGTTGGCGGCCTCGTCCTTGGCGACGAAGTCGTTGAGTTCCTTGCCCTTCATGAAGCGGGCGGTCTGCGCCGTGCGGGCGACGAACTCGGCCCATTCCGGGGTCTTGCTGACCTTCTCCATGACGTCGGCATAGAAGGTCACGGCATCGGCCGGAACCTCGGCCGGCAGCCAGACGGTGCGCGGCATCTGGAACGACTCGAGCGGCAGGCCGGCTTCCTTGCAAGTCGGGATATCGCCCCAGCCCTTGCCGTTGTGAACCGGCTCGCCCTTGGCGAGACGCACCGGCGAGAAGACGCAGAGCGGCTTGACCTGGCCGGCCTTCCACTGGCCGAGATTCTCGTTCGGGTTGTTGGTGTTGGAGTCGACATGGCCACCGGCGAGCTGCGTCGCGGCAGCGCCACCGCCCTGGAAGGGTACGTAGATCCACTTGGCGCCGGTGGCCTCCTGGATCATCGCGGTCAGCGTCTGGTCGGTGTCCTTGGACTGGCTGCCGGCCATCTTGAAGCCGCCAGGCTTCGCCTTCACCGCGTCGATATAGGCCTTGGCGTCGTTATAGGGCGAGTTGCCGTTGACCCAGATCAGGAACTCGTCGAGCGCGAGCGCGGCGACCGGGGTGAGATCCGAGAACTTGTAGCCGAGCTTGGCGACGTAAGGCAGCAGATAGGCGTTGTTGGTGCCGAAGATGACCTTGTGGGCGTCGCCCTTGCCACCCTTGCCATAGACGAAGGTCTCGGCGCCGCTGCCGCCGCCCTTGTTGAGCACGACGATCGGCTGCTCGACCAGCTTGTGCTTGGTGATGATCGACTGGATGACGCGGGCGAAGTTGTCGGTGCCGCCGCCGGGGCCCGAGGCCACGACGAACTCGATCGGCTTGGTCGGCTGCCAGGCCTGCGCCGGCATCGCCGTCGCGAAGGACGCGGCGACGAAGCTCGCCGCGATCGTGAACTTCTTCATGCTGTTCTCTCCCTTTCCTTGAATGATCGGGCGGCTCTTGACGGCCGCCCTGCCGGAACGTCTCAGGCGGCCGCCTTGCGCGCCGCCTTCCCTTCGCTCGCCATCTTGATGGCGAGCGACAGCGCCGCCCGGGTCGCGCCGAGATTGGCGATGCCCTTGCCGGCGATCTCGTAGGCCGTGCCATGGGCCGGCGTGCAGATCGGGAACGGGAAGCCGCCGATCAGCGTGACACCGCGATCGAAGCCCATCAGCTTCATCGCGATCTGGCCCTGGTCGTGATACATTGTCAGCACGGCATCGAAGTCGCCGTTCTTGGCGCGCAGGAAGACGGTGTCGGACGGGAACGGCCCTTCGACCGTATAACCCTTGGCCTTGGCCGCATTCACCGCCGGCTCGATCGTGTCGATCTCGTCGCGGCCGAAATTGCCACCGTCGCCGGCATGGGGATTGATGCCCGCAACCGCGATGCGCGGCGGGTTGAAGCCGGCAGCGCGCAGGTTCTTGTCGGCGAGATCGAGCGCCCGCAGGATGCGCTCCTGGGTGACGTTCTTCGCAACTTCAGAGAGCGGGACATGCGAGGTGACGCGGGCGTTCCAGAGCTTGTCGAGCACATTGAACTCGCTCGCAGGCCCATCAAAGGCGATGGCGTCGCGCACGAAGCGGATCTCGTCGTCATAGCCCGGATAGGCGAAGCGCATCGCCGCCTTGTTGAAGGGCGTGAAGAAGACCGCATCAGCCTTGCCGGAAGCAGCCAATTGCAAGGCACGGCGGAAATTCTCGGTCGCAGCCTTGCCGCCGGCGAGGGTCGCCTTGCCGCGCTGCAGATCGGCCGGATCATGGTTGGCGAGATCGACGAAGACCGGCTTGCCGGCATCGGCCGGCAGGGCCTCGCCGTCCTTGACCACGTGCACATCGGCCTTGAGGCCGGCATCGGCAGCGCCGAGCTCGAGCAGGCGCAGATCGCCGAAGACGACATAGCGCGCGGCCGAGCGCAGATCGGCCTCGGCGAGAATGCGAACAGTAAGCTCAGGGCTGATGCCGGACGGGTCGCCCATGGCGACCGCAATGACCGGCTGGGCGGTTTGCGCCTGCGTTTCCAAACAATCCTCCCTCGATCCGGTCAAGAAGCCGGCGACATGGCTTTGGCCTAACATGCGCCCAATGGCTAGGCAAGTATTCTGTATGCAGCATAATTTTAGTGGCGTAGAATGGTCTCGGAGACGCTGCCGGCAGACCGGCCAGAGGCCGCAGGCATGCGTTTCCACAGCTTCCGCGGCTGCGCCTTCCCGCGCGTTGACACCGGGAAGTGGCCATGCCGTACAGGATGACGGAAAAGGAGCGTCTATGACGAGCGGAGCCGGGACGTTGGACGAAGCGCAGGAGGCCTATCCGCGCATTCAGCGCCGGACCTTGCACGACGAGGTGCTCGAGCGCATGCGCGACATGATCATCGAGGGCACGCTCGCGCCTGGCCAACGCATCAACGAGGGCCTGATCGGGGCGCAGCTCGGCGTCTCGCGCACACCCCTGCGCGAGGCCATCAAGACGCTCGCCAGCGAAGGCCTCGTCGAGATTCAGCCGGCCAAGGGCGCCATCGTGCGCAAGTTCAGCTCGACCGATATGCGCCATATTCTCGAGGTGCTGAAGAGCCTCGAACAGCTCGGCGGCCGCATGGCTTGCGAGAACGCCAGCGACGAGACGATCGCAGCGATCCGGGCGCTGCATGATGAGATGATGGAGCAGTACCGCGTCAGGAACCGGCTCGAATACTTCAAGCTCAACCAGGCGATCCATTCGGCCATCGTCGCCGCCTCGGGCAACGATGTCCTGGTGGAGATGCACGGCACGCTCCAGGCCCGCATCAAGAGGCTGCGCTTCATCGGCAATGAAGGCCCGGAAAAATGGGCGGGTGCCGTCGCCGAGCATGAGACCATGATCGAATCGCTGGAGAAGCGCGACGTCGACGCGCTGATGGAAGTCATTCGCCTCCACATGGATTCGACGCGGCTGCGGGTCTGGGACGTGCTCTGAGGCGCGCCCGCGGCAGCCCCACCAGGAAGCAGAAACCGAAGCACCGCACGGCGCCCGCCGTAGCGTTGCGCTGCGCGCAAGGCAGCGTCATCAGATTTTTGTTTAACAGGCCTACCGACGAATGCTACGGTCGGATGGTCGAGATCTGTACAGTTTTTCTAGAAAACTTCCAGACACGCACTCAATAGAATTTTATCCAGAATCCAAAGCAACATGACTGACTGCCGTAGACGTTTCGATGTCGAGGGAAAGCGTCCATGTCTTGGCTCCATGCTCTATTCAATCAATCCCCCGAGATCGCCCTGTTCCTGTCACTGGCGATCGGTTATTGGGTCGGCAAATTCCAGTTCGGCAAGTTTCAACTTGGTGGCGTCGCCGGCTCGCTTCTGGCGGCGGTGATCATCAGCCAGGTCGGCGTCTCCATCGACAACGGCATCAAGGCCGTCCTCTTCGCCCTGTTCATCTACGCGGTCGGCTTCGAGAGTGGCCCGCAGTTCTTCCGCTCGCTCGGGCGCCAGTCGCTGCGCGAGATCGCGATGGCGACGGTGCTTGCTGTCAGCGGGCTCATCACCGTCGTCGTGCTCGCCCGCATGTTCGGCCTCGACAAGGGCCTCGCCGCCGGCATCGCGGCGGGCGGCCTGACCCAGTCAGCGATCATCGGCACGGCCGGATCGGCAATCGGCAAGCTCGGCCTCGCGGCGGACGAGACCCAGCGCCTGCAGGCCAATGTCGCGATCGGCTACGCCGTCACCTACATCTTCGGCTCGTTCGGCGCGATCATCGTCTGCGTCAACATCCTGCCCTGGTTCATGCGCCGCAGCATTCGCGACGA
Source organism: Allobosea rubneri (assembly GCF_032464875.1). Classification (NCBI taxonomy): domain Bacteria; kingdom Pseudomonadati; phylum Pseudomonadota; class Alphaproteobacteria; order Hyphomicrobiales; family Alloboseaceae; genus Allobosea; species Allobosea rubneri. The sequence continues at coordinate 37,790 of NZ_JAWDID010000036.1, read as the reverse complement.
CGCGATCAAGGCCGAGGCCGAAATGCTGGCCGGCGCGCGAAATCTCGGCGTCGGCGAATATGCAGCAGCGCCCGATCTCGTCGGCCGGATTTACCGTATCGACAGTGCTGCCGGCCGCACGGTCAGTGAGGTCGAGGGCGGTGCCGCGCTGCCGATCAGCATCGAGCGGGTCAAGCGCGATGGCGCCCTGATCGGGCCCGAGCCTTCGCTCAAACTTCAGGCGGGCGACATCGTGCTCGTGGTCGGCCGGCGCGCCGGCGTCGTCGGCCTGTCCTCGAAGCTCGGCCCCGAGCTCCAGTCCTCGGAAGGGATGGACGTGATCGTCGTGACGCGCGAAGTGGCGGTCACCGCTCCCGCTTTCGTCAAGCGCACGGTCGCCGAGATCCGCTCCTCGACGGCCGCCGACATGCGCCACGGCGTCTATGTCGTCGAGGTGAAGCGCGCCGGGGTTCGGTTGTCCCTGAAGGACGATACGGTGATCGAGCCGGGCGATGTCGTCACGCTCTACGGCACCTCCGAGGATGTGCAGCGCGCCGCCCGCCAGGTCGGCAGCATCATCATCCCCAGCGACAAGACCGATTTCGTCTTCCACGGCCTCGGCCTTGTCGTCGGCCTGCTCATCGGCCTCGTGGTGGTCCGCTTCGGCGACATCCCGCTGACCCTGGGCAGCGGCGGCGGCGCCCTGCTCTCCGGCCTCGCCTTCGGCTGGTACCGCAGCCGCAACATGGCGCTCGGCAATATGCCGACCGCCGCCTCGACGCTGCTGCGCGATCTCGGCTTGGCGGGCTTCGTCGCCGTGGTCGGGCTGCAATCCGGCCAGCAGGCGGTGACCACCATCGCCGAGAAGGGGCTGTCGATCTTCCTGATCGGCGTCGTTGTGACGCTGTTGCCGCTGCTGATCACCATGGTCTTCGGCCGCTACGTGCTGCGCTACGACAACACCGCGGTCTTCGCCGGCGCGCTGTCCGGCTCGCGCAGCGCCAATCCCGCCTTCGGCGAGGTGCTCGACAAGGCCGGCAACTCGATTCCGACCACCCCCTTCGCCATCACCTACGCACTCGCAAACGTCTTCCTGACCCTGCTCGGACCTCTCGTCGTCGCCTTCGTCTGAACCGATCGGAGACCGCCCATGACCACCGATTACGCGAAATATGCGAAGCTCAGCCCGTTCGAGCTGAAGGACGAGCTGATCAAGCTGGCCTCCGGCAAGGCGAACCGCCTGATGCTCAATGCCGGCCGCGGCAACCCGAACTTCCTCGCCACCCTGCCTCGCCGGGCCTTCTTCCGCCTCGGCCTTTTCGCCGTTGCCGAGGCCGAGCTGTCCTATTCCTACATGGAAAACGGCGTCGGAGGCCTGCCCAAGATCGAGGGCATCGAGGGACGGTTCGAGCGCTTCACCGCCGAGCATCGCGACCAGCAGGGCGTCGTCTTCCTCGGCCGGGCCTTGAGCTATGTCCGCGACCAGCTCGGCCTGTCCGCCTCGGACTTCCTGCACGAGATGGTCGAAGGCATCCTCGGCAGCAACTACCCGGTGCCGCCGCGCATGCTCCGGATCAGCGAGGAAATCGTCAAACAATACATCGTCAAGGAGATGATCGGCGGCTTCCTGCCGGCCGGCAGCATCGACCTTTTCGCCACCGAGGGCGGCACGGCCGCGATGGCCTACATCTTCAACACGCTGAAGCAGAACGGGCTGCTCAAACGCGGCGACAAGGTCGCGATCGGCCTGCCCGTCTTCACGCCCTATATCGAGATCCCGGAGCTCGACGAGTACGGGCTGGTCGAGGTCGCGATCAATGCCGACCCCGCCATGGAATGGCAGTACCCGGACAGCGAGCTCGACAAGCTCAAGGACCCGGCGATCAAGATCTTCTTCTGCGTCAATCCGAGCAACCCGCCTTCGGTGAAGATGGATGATCGCAGCCTCGACCGTGTCGCGGCGATCGTCAGGGAGCATCGGCCGGACCTGTTCATCCTGACCGACGATGTCTACGGCACCTTTGCCGACGGGTTCCGCTCGCTCTTCGCGACCTGTCCGCAGAACACCATGCTGGTCTATTCCTTCTCCAAGTACTTCGGCGCAACCGGCTGGCGTCTCGGCGTGATCGCCACGCACAAGCAGAACGTCTTCGACGGCGCCCTCGACGCGCTGCCCGAAGAGGCCAAGAAGGGGCTCGACCACCGCTACGGCTCGCTGCTGCCGGATGTGAGGTCGCTGCGCTTCATCGACCGCATCGTCGCCGACAGCCGGGCCGTCGCCCTCAACCACACGGCAGGGCTGTCGACGCCGCAGCAGGTCCAGATGGTGCTGTTCTCGCTGTTCGCGCTGATGGACGAGAGCGACAGCTACAAGGCCGAGCTGAAGAAGCTGATCCGCCGCCGCGAGGCGGCGCTCTATCGCGAGCTCGGCATCGAGCAGGAGAGCGATCCGAACGCCGTCGACTACTACACCCTGCTCGATCTCGAGGCGATTTCGCGCAAGCTCTATGGCGACGATTTCGCGGCCTGGGTGCTCGAACGCTCGCAATCCGGCGACTTCCTGTTCCGCATCGCCGACGAGACCGGGATCGTGCTGCTGCCCGGGCGCGGCTTCGGGACGAAACAGCCGGCCGGCCGGGCTTCGCTCGCCAATCTCAACGAGTACGAATACGCCAGGATCGGCCGTTCCCTGCGCGCCATGGCCGAAGAGTTCCATGCCGCCTACAAGAAGGGCGGGGGGTGAACGGCGCGAGGAGCAGCGCCTTGGCCATGAGACCGACAGGAGAATGCTGATGATCAAGCGCGCCATAGCCGCAGCGCTCGTCCTCGCCGCCTTCGGAGGCGGCACCGGCATCACCGCCGCCTCCGCCTGCAACCGGATGGATGGCTGCATCCACGAGTTTCAGAACGAGAACTACGGCATGATGCATGACGGGCGCATGGATGAGATGATGCGCGGCGGGGCGGCCAATGTCGAAGCGTTTCGGTCGCCCGGCAGCGCTGCGCCGCCCCCGCCGGAGAACACCCGGCCGCACGTCTCGGGACGGTCCGGCCGGCGCTAAGGCCGAGGCTGGGCGGCAAGCCAGCCTTTGCGTCCCATCGGTCGCTGACGGCAAGCGGATCGCCCCCGCTTGACAGTTTTCCCGCGCTCGCTTCCGCTGGTGAAACAAGACCGGCGCGGGGGACCGCCTTGCCATGCTGACGCTGCGCCAGATCGAGGTGGTTCGGGCGATCATGATCACCGGCACGGTCGCCGGCGCCGCGAAGCTGCTGAACGTATCCGCGCCTGGCATCAGCCGGCTGATGAAGCACACAGAGCGGGCCCTGCGGCTCCGGCTGTTCGAGCGTCGACACGGGCGCTACGTGCCCACACCGGAAGCCAAGGACATCTTCGAGCAGATCAACGGCGTCTACCAGAAGGTCGACGACCTCCAATACACGCTGGCGCGGATCGATCGGGGCGGCGGAGTCGAGCTCCGGCTCGGCTCGGTGCCGAGCATCTGCAATGTCATGGTGCCGCGCGCGATCGATCGGCTGAAGCGCAAGCACCCGGACCTGCGGATCGAGATCAACATCCTCAAGATCGAGGAGGCGCTCGACTATCTCCTGCTCGGCAAGGGCGAGATCGCGGCGATGAGCTATCGGCTCGACCATCCCGGCCTCGACTTCGTGCCGCTGGCGATGGGCGAGCTGCTCTGCATCGTGCCCGAGGGCCATCCGCTGGCCGGGCGCGACAGGGTCTCGGCCAGCGAGATCGTCGCGCACCCGCTGATCGGCATCGATCCGAACGATCCCTATGGTCGGATCATGAGCGAGATCTTCGTCCGCAGCGGGCTCAGCTTCGAGATGGCGATCAAGGCTCGCTTCGGCACCACCGTCTGCGCGCTGGTCAAGGCGGGGCTCGGCATCGCAATCATCGACCAGTTCACCGTCGCCCATGGCGCGATGCCGGGGATCGTCGCGATCCCGATCGCGGAACCGACGCAGTTCCAGACCTATGTCGCGATCAAGAAGGACAAGGCCCCTTCCCTCTATGCCGAGAGCTTCGTCAAGCTGCTGCGCGAGGAGATGAATGCGGTCGTGGTACCGCAGGGGCACCATACGGCTTCGCCTGCGCCCAAAAGATAACATCGAGTTAGGTCTGCGCGATAGATTGGTTATCGCGTTAGCGCGCGACATCGGCTTATCTTTCGCCATCGCGCCGCCTGCAGAGACGGGCGCGCCCGGAAGGGACGGACATGCCGGCAAGCGTCAACGCCAGGAAAGCCAAGCGGGTCCTGCTCGGGCTGATCGGCTACCCGATCGCCCATTCGGCGACACCGGCGATGCAGGAGGCGGCCGCCCGTGCGGCCGGCTTCGAGGCGCATTATCATCTGATCGAGGTCGAAGGCGCCGGCTCGGGCGATCTCGCCGCCATGCTCGACGGCGTCCGCCGGCTCGGCTTCTCCGGCATCAACGTCACCTACCCCTACAAGGAAGCGGTGGTGCCGCTGCTCGACGCGCTCTCGCCGGACGCCGCGGCGATGGGCGCGGTCAACACTATCGTCGTTACCGATGGGCGCCTCACCGGCCACAACACCGATGCGAGCGGCTTTGCCACAGCCTATCGCAGGCTCGGCCGCCGGGATGGCGACAGGCCGGTCGCGATCATCGGCGCCGGCGGCGTCGGCAAGGCGATCGCCTTCGCGCTGTCCGGCAGCGGCGTCCAGGCCTTGCGGCTCTACGACATCGACCGCGGCAAATGTGAGGCGCTGGCGCAGGCGCTCACCGGCCGCGCCCGAATCGAGATCGCGACCAGCGCGGCCGCTGCGGCGGAGGGCGCAGCCGGCATCGTCAACGGCACCCCGCTCGGCATGGCGCCGAACCGCGAAATGCCAGTTCCGGCCAGCGTTTTGCAGCCAGCGCAATGGATCGCCGATTCCGTCTACCATCCGCTCTGGACACCGCTCATGAAGGCTGTGCAAAGCATTGGCGCAACGGTGATGAGCGGGCGTGAGCTCGCCATCAACCAGGCTCTCGACGCCTTCACGCTGTTCACCGGCGCGGAAGCATCGGAAACCGCGATGAGCAGTGCGTTCGATGCCGCCATGGCGGAGCGCACCGGCGAACGTGCGGCATAAGAAGACGGACCGGTACGACCGGGACGACAAGAAACAAAGAAACGAAACGGTTGGAGGAGACGTAAGACCATGAAGTCGCATTGGATCATCGCCGCCGCGCTCAGCGCCGGCATCGCCCTGCCCGCCTCGGCGCAGGACAAGGTCAAGCTGATCAACGTCGTCGAGCTCTCGGGCGCGGGCGCGACGGCCGGCACCAACTTCAAGAACGGCATCGACCTCGCCGTGGCCGAGATCAACGCCAAGGGCGGCCTGCTCGGCAAGCAGATCGAGATCATCCACTACGATACCCAGACCAATCCGGGGAACACCCGCGCCGCCGTGCAGCGCGCGATCGACGAGGGCACCTATGCCGTGCTCGGCCCGGTCTTCTCCGGCCCGATCGGCGCCTCGATGCAGATCGCCCAGCGCGCCGAGATCGCCCAGATCGTCGGCGGCGAGGCGGCCGGCCTGACCAAGCAGGGCAATCAGTACCTGTTCCGCACCTCGCTCAGCCAGGCGGCGGCGATGCCGAAGATCGCCAACTATCTCAAGAACACGGTCAAGGCGAACTCCGTCGCCGTGGTCTGGGTCAACAACGACTTCGGCAAGGGCGGCCGCGACGCGATCATCCCCGAGCTCGAGAAGGCCGGCATCAAGGTCGCCGCCGACGTCTCGACCGAGCAGGGCCAGGCCGATTTCTCGGCCGACGCGATCAAGATCAAGAACGCCAATGCCGACGCGGTCTTCGTCTATCTCAACGAGGAGGAGAGCGCCCGCTTCCTGCGCGCCGCCAAGCAGCAGGGCGTCAACAAGCCGATGGTCGGCGAGACGACGCTGCTCGGCGCCAAGGTGATCGAGCTCGCCGGCGACGCCGCCAACGGCGCCAAGGGCCATGTCGGTCTCTCGATCGACGCGCCGATCCCGGCCTTCCAGGAGTTCGGCAAGAAGTTCCAGACCAAGTACAACTACGCCTCAGACCATAACGGCATGAAGGGCTATATGGGCGTCTACATGATCAAGTGGGCGACCGAGAAGCAGAAGAAGTTCGACAAGAAGGGCCTTGCCGACACGCTGCGCGGCGCCACGATCAAGCCCTCCGAGGAGCCCGGCATCCTGATGGAGACCACGATCGAGCCCAATGGCGACCTCGATCGCGTCAGCTTCATCGCCGAAGTCATCGACGGCAAGCAGGTGATCAACGCGACCCTGCCGAAGATCAAGCCGTAAGGACCGTTCCACCCTCGACGTCATCCCGGGCGAGCAAGGCTCGACCCGGGATCGATCGAAGGGCGGCACGGCTGCATGGATCCCGGCGCTCCGCTTGCCTGCGGCCGGGATGACGCGAGCAGATTGAACGCAACGCTCAACGAACCGAGCGAGAACACCGCCATGGCCGAATTCATCGCCTATCTCATCGCCGGCGTCGCGACGGGCGCGATCTACGCGCTCGCCGCCATCGGCTTCACCCTGGTCTGGCAGACCTCGCAGACGATCAACTTCGCCCAGGGCGAGTTCGTGATGCTGCCGGCGGTGCTGGTGCTGCTCGCGATCAAACTGTTCGGCGCACCGATCTGGCTCGCCGCGATCATCGGCATTGCGGCCTTCATCCTGATCTTCGGGGTCGGCTTCAAGATCGCCGTGGTCGACCCGATGATCCGCCATGGCGTGCTGCCGCTCGCCATCGCCACCATGGCGCTCTCGATCATCATGAAGGAAGGCGCCAAGGACGGGTTCTCGGCCGAGGCCCAGAACTTCCCCTCTTTCGTGCCGACCGACACGCTCTCGATCTTCGGCGCGGCGATCTCGCTGCAGCACCTCGCGATAATCGCGGTCGCCTTCGCCGTGATCGGCGCGCTGCAATGGTTCGTCGGCGGCACCAGGCTCGGCCGCCAGATGCAGGCAACGGCGCAGAACCCGACGGTCGCCCGCATCCTCGGCATACCCGTCGAGCGCATGGTGCTGCTGACCTTCGTGATCAACGCGGCGCTCGCCGTGGTCGCCTCGGTGCTGATCTCGCCGATCTATCTGGCGAAATTCTCGAATGGCGAGGTGATCGGCCTGTTCGCATTCATCGCGGCGATCGTCGGCGGCTTCAACCAGGTGCGCGGCGCCCTCGTCGGCGGCCTGATCGTCGGCATCGTCGACAGCCTCGCGGCTGGCTACTTCTCGAGCCAGTACAAGCTCGCCGTGCCGCTCGTCCTGCTCATCATCATCATCCTGCTCAAGCCGGAAGGCCTGATGGGACGCAGAGAGGAGCGCCGCGTATGACCGCGCCCGCAAGCCGCGCCGCCGTCCAGGCCGCGCCCGCCCGCTCGGCCGCCCTCGGCGGCTTCGCCGACGGACCTCTGATCGCCCTCGTGATCGGCGCCGTCATCCTGTGGTTCGCCCCTTCCGGCATGGGCCGCTACGGCACCTATGTGCTCTCGCTCTGGCTGGTGATGGCGATCGCCGTGATGGGCCTCAACCTGACGCTCGGCTATGCCGGCCTGAAATCGCTGGCGCAGGCCGCCTTCATGGGCATCGGCGCCTATATCACCGCGCTCCTGACCACCAAGACCGGCATCTCCTGGTACGCCGCCTTCGCGATCTCCGGCATCGTCACCTTCGCGGTCGGCCTCTTGCTCGGCTTCCCGGCGCTGAGGGTCAAGGCGCATTACCTCGCTTTCGTGACGCTGGCCTTCTCGACCCTGGTCTGGCTGGTGATGCGCAACGAGCAATGGCTGACCGGCGGCGTCTTCGGCCTCTCCAACATCCCCCGGCCCTCGCTGTTCGGCTTCAAGCTCGACGGAGCGCTCGCCTTCCATCGCTTCGTCGTGGTGGTGACCTTTCTGCTCGCGGTGCTGCTCTGGTGGATGATCCGCTCGCCCTGGGGCCGTGCCTTCACGGCGCTGCGCGAGAACCCGATCCGGGCGGCGAGCCTCGGCATCGACACGCGGATGTACACGCTGCTCGCCTTCGCCATCGGCTCGGCCTATGCCGGCTTTGCCGGCGCGCTCTACGCGCCGCTGGTCGAGTTCATCGACCCCTCGCCCTTCTCGCTGTCGCAGAGCTTCTTCCTGCTACTGATGGTGGTCGCGGGCGGCGCCGGCTACCTGCTCGGGCCGTTCATCGGCGCGCTGCTCGGCGTCGTGCTGCCGGAATGGCTGCGCTTTGCCGGCTCGCTCTACCTGATCATCTTCGCCGCCATCGTCATGCTGCTGCTGATCGCCTGCCCGCAGGGGATGAGCGGGCTGATCGAACGCGGCTGGGCCTGGATCACCGGCCGGAACAAGGCGGGAGGCAGCCGATGACACAGGTCCTCGAAGTCACCAACCTCCATAAGGCCTTCGGCGGCATCAAGGCGGTGAACGGGGTCTCGTTCTCGGTCAATGAAGGCGAGATCCTCGGCATCATCGGCCCCAATGGCTGCGGCAAGTCGACCCTGTTCAACTGCATCCTCGGCCAGCTCGAGCCGACCGAAGGCACGGTGAAGCTCGACGGCCGCGAGGTCACGAGTATGCGCCCCTCCGAGCTCAACCGGCTCGGCGTCAGCCGCACCTTCCAGCTGCTGCAGGTCTTTCCCGAACTCACCGTGCGCGAGAACCTGATCCTCGCCGGGCAGGAGCATCAGGGCTCGATGCTGTCGCGCTTCTTCGGCGCCCGCGATGCCGGGCTCGGCGAGGCCGCCGACAGGATGATCAGCTTCTTCAAGCTCGGCCATCTGATCGACGCCAAGGCCGGCGGGCTGTCCTATGGCCAGCAGAAGCTGCTCGACGCCGCCATGGCCTTCATGGCCGGGCCGCGGCTGGTGCTGCTCGACGAGCCGGCCGGCGGCGTCAACCTGACCATGCTCGGTGACCTGAAGGAGCGCCTGCGGGCCATCAATGCCGAGCAAGGCTCCACCTTCGTCGTCATCGAGCACAACATGGATTTCGTGATGTCGCTGTGCACGCGCGTCCTCGTGCTGGCCGAAGGCAAGGTACTGGCGGAAGGCACGCCGGCCGAGGTCAGGGCCAATCCGGCGGTGATCGAAGCCTATCTCGGGCATTGAGGAGCGGTGCCATGACCACATCCCCCATCCTCGAACTCGACGGCGTGGTAGGCGGCTATGGCGCCATGACCATCCTCAACGGCACGACCTTCAAGGTTCGCCGCGCCGCGATCACCACCGTGATCGGCCCGAACGGCGCTGGCAAGTCCACCGTGTTCAAGGCGATATTCGGCCTGCTCAAGGTGCGCGAGGGCCATATCCGGCTCGATGGGCGGGACATCACCAACTGGAACCAGCGCAAGCTGCTGGAGGCCGGGATCTGCTATGTCCCGCAAGGGCGGAACATCTTCCCCGAGCTCTCGGTACGCCACAATATCGAGCTCGGCAGCGTCGCGGCGGGCGCCGGCATCACCGATATGCCGAAGCGGCTGGAGGCGGCGCTCGACCGCTTCCCGGCGCTCCGGCGCAAGGCCGACCAACAGGCATCGACCCTTTCGGGCGGCGAGCAGAAGCAGCTCGAGATCGTCCGCGGCCTGCTGCTCGACCCGCAGCTCGTGCTGATTGACGAGCCCTCGATCGGGCTCTCGCCGATGATGGTGCAGGAGACCTTCGGCATCCTGAAGGACCTGCGCGCGAAGGGCGTCACCATCCTGATGGTCGAGCAGAACGCCCGCTCTGCACTGGAAATTTCCGACGAAGGCCTGGTGCTCGAACTCGGCCAGACCAGGATGCAGGGCCCGGCCGCCGAAATCCTCGCCGATCCGCGCGTCGGCCAACTCTTCCTCGGCGGCGCGATGACGGACGCGGCGTGATGGGACCTCAGCCTGTTTGGCTCCCCCTTCCGGTCATCCCGGGCGGAGCGCAGCGTAGACCCGGGATCCATGCCTGGACCGTTCCGGCATGGGTCCCGGATCGGCGCCGCTGACGCGGCTTGTCCGGGACGACCAAGAGGCACCACGGCACTGTTTCTGGCTAGCTGAGGACACCGATGAACCCGACCTCGATCGCCACCGTCTCGATCAGCGGCGACCTCGCCGAGAAGCTGACAGCGATCGCTGCCGCCGGCTTCGAGGGGATCGAGGTCTTCGAGAACGATTTCCTGAGCTTCGATGGCGGCCCGCGCGATGTCGGGCGGATGGTCTCCGACCTCGGCCTGAAGATCTACGCCTTCCAGCCCTTCCGCGATTTCGAGGGCATGCCGGAGCCGCTGCGGGCCCGGACCTTCGCCCGTGCCGCCCGCAAGTTCGAGGTGATGAACGAGCTCGGCGCCGAGCTGATGCTGATCTGCTCGAATGTCTCGCCGCAATCCCTGGGCGGTATCGACCGGGCAGCCGCCGATTTCGCCGAGCTCGGCGAGCTCGCCGCCAAGCACGGCGTCAGGGTCGGCTACGAGGCGCTGGCCTGGGGCCGGCACGTCAACGACTACCGCGATGCCTGGGAGATCGTGCGCCGCGCCAATCATGAGCGCATCGGGCTGATCCTCGATTCCTTCCATACGCTGGCGCGCCGTTCGCCGCTGGAGCCGATCGCCAGCATACCGGGCGACCGGATCTTCCTCGTCCAGCTCGCCGATGCGCCGAAGCTCGACATGGACGTGCTGAGCTGGAGCCGGCATTTCCGCAATTTTCCGGGCCAGGGCGACCTGGCGGTCGTCGATTTCGTCAAGGCAGTCGAGGCCACCGGCTATTCCGGCCCGCTCTCGCTGGAGATCTTCAACGACCAGTTTCGCGCGGGCTCGACGAGGCGCCTCGCCACTGACGGGCTACGCTCGCTGATCCAGCTCGGCGACAAGGTCGCGCGGCTGGAGACGCCGGCCCGGTCCGAGATGCCTGATCGCGCCCCCTGCCTCGCCGTCGAGTTCATCGAGTTCGCGCTCGACGAGGAGCCGGCGCATGAACTCGCCGCCCTCTTCACCGCCCTCGGCTTCCGCCAGAGCGGAACGCATCGCAGCAAGGCGGTGACGCGCTGGAGCCAGGGCGGCGTCAACCTGATCATCAATACCGAGAAGGATGGCTTCGCCCAGTCGCATGCGATCATGCACGGGCCCGGCGTCTGCGCGCTGGCGCTGCGGGTCGCCGATGTCGAGGCGACGATGGCGCGGGCGCGGGCGCTGAAGGTGCCGACTTTCGAGCAGCCGGTCGGCCCCGGCGAGATGGAAATCCCGGCGATCCGCGGCGTCGGCGGCAGCCTGATCTATTTCACCGAGCCCACCGGCGACCGAGCACATAGCTGGGAGAACGACTTCCTGCCGGTCGAAGACGACAGCGGCCGCCCTCCCCTGCTGGCCGGCGTCGACCACATCTCTCAGTCCATGGACTATGACGAGATGCTGTCCTGGCTGCTGTTCTACACCTCGCTGTTTTCGCTGGACCGGATTCCGCAGCTCGCCATCGCCGACCCCGCCGGGCTGGTGGAGAGCCGGCCGCTGGTCAATGCCGAGGGCAGCCTGCGCTTCATCCTCAACGGCTCGCAGGCGACGCGGACCCTGTCCTCACGCTTCGTCTCCGAACATTTCGGCTCCGGCGTCCAGCACATCGCCTTCTCGGCCCCCGACATCTTCGCGGCGGTGACGACGATGCGCGAGGCGGGCCTGTCCTTCCTCGACATTCCCGAGAACTATTACGACGACCTCGAAGCCCGCTACGATCTCGATCCGGACTTCCTCGAGCGCCTGCGCGAGCACCACATCCTCTACGACCGTGACGGTGAGGCCGAGTTCCTGCAGGTCTACACCCATGTCTTCGCGCAGCGCTTCTTCTTTGAGATCGTCGAGCGCCGCGGCGGCTATTCCGGCTTCGGCGCCGTCAACGCGCCGGTCCGTCTCGCCGCACAGGCGAGAGAGGCGCGGCCGGTGACGGTGCCGCGCCCCCTTCGCGAGGACTAGATCGTCACGACCACCTTGCCGACGAGGCGGCCGCCTTCGAGCAGTTCATGAGCTTCGGCGATGCGCTCCAGCGGGAAGCGCGCGGCGACCTCATGGCTGAGCCAGCCCTGGCGCAGTCCCTCGCCGATGGCGGCGGCTGCCGCATCATGCGCCGTCTCGTCCATGACATAGACGAGGACGAAGCGGATCGTCGCATCGAGCGTGATCAGCGGCCAGAACGGCACGGCCGGATCCGGGATCGCGTCCGAGGCATAGGTCGCGACGACACCCCGCGGCGCCAGCATCTGCATGGTCACGTCGAGATTGGCGCCGAAGGCGACATCGACGATGCGGTGAACGCCACGTTCCGTGCCGACGAAGGCGCGAATGCCGGCGACCAAGTCATCCGTCAGGCGATTGAGCACGAGATCGGCGCCGGCCGCCTTGGCCGAGCGCGCCTGCTCCTCCCGGCTGACCGTGGCGATCACCCGCGCTCCGCCCTGCTTGGCAAACTGGATCGCATAGCGGCCGACCGCGCCGGCACCGCCGGTGACGAGGACGACCTTGCCGGTGACCGGCCCGTCGGCGAAGACGCAGCGATGCGCCGTCATCGCCGGCACGCCGAGGCTGGCGCCCTCCTCGAAGGAGACGCTGTCCGGCAACGGCTGGACCTGCCGCTCCGGCAGCGCGACGTATTCCGCCGCCCCGCCGAAGGGGCGGCCGAGCGCCGCCTCGTAAAACCAGACCCGCTCGCCGACACGGTGCTCCAGCTCCGGCGAGCCGGCTGCGACGACCTCGCCGGCACCGTCCTGATGCGGGATGATCAGCGGGAATGGCATCTGGTCGCGGCCGAGCCAGCCGGCACGCGCCTTCCAGTCCGACGGATTGATGCCGCTGGCGCGGACCCTGACCAGCAACTCGCCCGGTGCCGGCGCCGGATCAGGCCGCTCACCCAGTTGCAGAACCTCGCGTGCCGGGCCCTTGCGCTCGTACCATGCTGCCTTCATCGCCGTGCTCCTGCTCGTTTGCGAAAGCAGGCAAATGCTGCCATGGTTTACATTGTACAAGTACGTACAAAGAGAACATGTAATATCATGAATGTAAGTGTCCAGACTGAAATCGAGCCCCAAGCGGCGGAGACGAGGCCGAGACGGCGCCCCGCCGGCCGTACCGGCTGCGGGGTCGAGGCGACGCTCTCGGTTCTCGGCGGCGTGTGGAAGCCGGTGCTGCTCTTCCATCTGCTGCGCGGCAAGCTGCGCTTCAACGCCCTCTGCCGGCTGACGCCGCGGGCGACGCAGCGGATGATCACCTTGCAGCTGCGCGAGCTGGAAAACGACGGCGTGCTGCGCCGGATCGTCTATCCGGAAGTGCCGCCGAAGGTGGAATACGAGCTCACCGAGTTCGGCCGCTCGCTCGAGCCGGTGCTGCTGAGCATGCGCGCCTGGGGCGAGGCCTTCCAGGCGCGCATGGACGGGCCGGACAAGCCGACCCGAACCTGCTGAAGCCGCGTTCAGGCCCGCAGCGCCTCCAGCCCCTGCCAGTCGAAGGCGATGCCGTGGCCCGGGCGCGACGGAGCGATGGCGAACCCCTCCTCGATGCGCAGGGGCTCGGCGATGTAGCGGTCGAGCCCAAAACCGTGCGCTTCGAGGAAGGCCCCGTTCGGCGCCGCGGCGAGCAGGTGCACCGTGACGTCGTGGGCGCCGTGCGAGGTCACCGGCAGGTTGAAGGCCTCGGCAAGGTGGACGATCTTCTGGAAGGCGGTGACACCGCCGCAATTGGTGACGTCGGGCTCGGGGAAGGTGACGCCGCCGGTGGCGACGAGCTGCTTGAACTCCCAGAGCGTGCGCAGATTCTCGCCGGCGGCGACCGGCAGGCCGCCCTCGCGGACGATGCGGGCGTGCCCGGCGACATCGTCGGGGATGATCGGCTCCTCCAGCCAGGTCAGCTCACAGGGCTGGAAGGCGCGGGCGGCGCGGATCGCCTCGTCGACGCTCCACTTCATGTTGGCGTCGACCATCAGCGGGAAGCCGTCGCCGAGGTGCCGGCGCATCGCCGCGACGCGCTCGACATCCTCCGACAGGCGCTTGCGGCCGACCTTCATCTTGATCGCCCGGAAGCCCTTCTTCAGGTTGCCGTCGGTCTGGGCCAGCAGCTTTTCCAGCGGGTAGTCGAGATCGATGCCGCCGGCATAGCAGGTGACGCGGTCGGCATTGCCGCCGAGCAGCTTCCACAGGGGCTGGCCGAGACGCACGCCCTTCAGGTCCCAGAGCGCGATGTCGGCGGCCGAGAGCGCGAGCACCGTCGGCCCGCCGCGGCCACCATAATGCTGCGCCCACCAGATCTTGTTCCAGAGATGCTCGATGCGGTCGGCATCCTCGCCGATCAGCAGCTCCGGCAATTCGCGACGCAGGATGGCGTCGATGGCAGCGCCGTTGCGGCCGCAGGTATAGGTGTAGCCGACGCCGACCGCGCCGTCGGCATCGGTGATGCGGACGGTGTTGAGCTCGAAGGCCAGCATTTCGCCATGCATGCTGTCGCTGACCGCTACCTCGAGCGGGATGCGGTAGAAGCCCGCCTCGACCTTGCTGATGAGCGCCATGGAACCTCCCGTGGATGGCCCGGACCCGTCCGGGCGTCGTTGGGAGGGAGCCTAAGGAGGCCGCAGCCCCGCCGGAAGGCCGCCCGGCTGCATACAGGCCGGCGCCCGGACGCGGGGCAGACGCAAAGCGCGCCAAGACCGCGCCGGCCTAACCCTTTTCATCACCACCAGGACCGACCAGCCACCGTGACCTTCGATGCCAGTGGGAAGGTCGCTTCGGCGTCGAGCCGGATTTTTGCGACCTGCCCGCGCGAGGGCGGGCGAAAGGCGCGCTGGAACTCCGCCGGGAGCGGGACCGTGATCGGCTGGATCTCGGAAATCGTGCCGTCCGTCTGCTTGAAGCCGTCGGCGACCTTCACGGGGTCGCCGACCTTGACCTCGTACAAGGTCCCGGTCTCCAGATAGACCAGCGCAAATTTATGGCCGACATAGAGCTGCATCAAATTGTCGCCCGGCCGCAGGACGTCGCCCTGGACCGCTGTCTTCGGTCCGATGGTTCCGTCGGCGGGCGCGGTGATGATGCCGTCATTGTAGCTCCGGCGCAGCTGTTCCAGGGCTTGCCGGGCCTCGCCCAACGACAGGTCGAGCTGGGCGAGCTGCTCGATCGCGCCGCGGCGCTCGGCCTCGCGCGAGACCTTCTCCTGCATGGCGGCATAGCGGTCCTTCTGGACGTTCGCGGCAAAGGCGTCCGAGACGAAGCCAAGCCCGGCGCGGGAGCTGTTGACCTTCCGCAACTGCACCTCGGTCTCCTTGAGCCGCTCCTCGGCCGTTTTCATCACCGCATTGGCGACTTCGAGCTTGATCGCGAGTTCGGCCTGCCGGGCCGTGGTCTCGGCAGCCCTGGAGGTCAGCGTCGCCATGGCCTCCATGATCTGCGGTGAGCTGACCGTGGCCAGGACATCGCCCTGCTTCACCAGTTGTCCGGGCTGCGCCGCCATCTTCGTGACCTGGACCGCATAGGGCGAGGCCACGATGACATGATCGGACAGGATCAGGCCTTCCGCCCTCAGCCAGAGCAGGTTTCCGACCAGGACGTCCCCGAGATAGAGGAAGGTCGCGATCACGGCCGCGATGTAGACATAGCGCCCGTAGTTGCGCCTCGCCTTCTGGTTGGCGCGCACGTCGTTGAGGAACTTGTCCGCGCGCTCATGGTCTCTCAGCTGCGTGATCATGGCGTCACCGTTTCCAGTGGGCTTGGTGGGAGACGCGGGATGGCGAATAGGAGTCGCGCGCCGAGGCGCGATAGATCCACTCCTCCCAATAGGCATGGAGCCGCACGCACCGCATGAAGACGCCGTTGTAGAGGCCGAAGGTCAGGATGTAGGGGGCGATGGTCCAGACCATCCCGGCGCTGTAGCGCCGGCAGATCGTCAGAGCCATCAGGAAGCCGATGGCGTCGAGGACGAGATAGACGAGCGCGACCGCGATCAGGATGTTCAGGGCGCCGAGGCCGAAGCACAGGAACAGCCAGGCGACGTAGATCGGGAAGACCAGCGTCACGAGCCCGTTCATCACCAGCCATTCGCACTGCTCGAAGGTCTCCAGCAGCGCGAACCGGCGCCGCCTGGCATGGAACGTGTCGCGGAACTTGCGCAGGCGCGTGCGCAGGGTGTCGCGGTCCCAGCGGCGGCGCTGGCGTATCAGCGCGGCAAGGGTCGCCGGGGTATCGGTGAAGCACCAGGAATTGGCGGCGAACCGGATCTTCCAGCCGCAACGGCGCAGCCGCAGGGTCAGGTCGAAATCCTCGCCCGGGCCGGGCGCGAGCAGGCCGACCTGATGGATCGCCTCGCGGCGAAAGGCGCCGAAGGCACCCGAGGCGCAGACGACCATGTCGAGCATGTCGAGGGCGCGCTTACCCATGCCGATCGAGACGATGTACTCGATCGCCTGATAGGCGGTGACGGCGGAGTAGTCGTAATTGCGCACCCCGATCGAGCCGGTCGTGGCGCCGACCCTGGGATCGATGAAGGGCTCGATCAGCCGCTCGATGGCGTCGCAGTCATAGGAGCAATCGGCGTCGAGATTGATGATGATGTCGCCCTTGGCCAGGGAGAAGCCGAGGTTGCACGAGGCCGATTTTCCGCTGCGCACCTGATTGGACAGGGCGATGTCGATCTGACCCAGGAGCCGGTACTTGTGGATGATCTCGCGCATCCCGTCGGTCGAGCCGTCATCGATGAAGATGATCTCGTCGATCCTGCGCGTCTGCTCGCCGAGCGATCGCAGGCAGCGCTCGATGGCATCCGCCTCATTGTGGCCGGCGATGACGATGCTGAGCTTCAGCCCGTCGAGATGGCGCTGTTCGGCCGGCGTAGGCACGGCGGCCTTGGCGAAGCTCGCGGCGAAGACCGCGATGGCAGACAGCGTGTAGCGCGGGACCTCGAGGAGCACCATGAACCAGAACATGGAAAACCAGGTGGCCCAGTCGAACTGCCCCAGCATCACCAAGGGAGCGTCGAGGTCGATCATGTTCAACCCTGCCGGCTGCGGAGGCCTTCGAGCACGACGTCATCGACCAGCGTGAAGCGAAAGCCCGGATCGACCTTGAGGACGCTCCTGATCCTGCCGGCGACCAGCTGCAGCGCGCGCGCGGCATCGTGTGGACCAGTGCGGGGCATCAGGATGAGGAAGCCCTCGCCATGCTCACGCACGGCGTCGACCTCACGCAGTGCGCTGTGCAGGGTGTCGCCGACGAGTTGCAGGCTCTGTTCCCAGAGCCGCAAATCCTGCTCTGCGATCAGCTCTCGATTGGTGAAGGTGACGTTTGCGACCTGATAGGGCGAGCCAAATTCCCGCTGCTCCTTCCTGGTGTGATCGAGCAGGAGCTGGAAGCGATCGAGCCCGGGCTGAGCCGGCAGGCTTTCATCGGCCGCGCCCCGCAGCACCCGGCGCTGGCCGACAGCGGTCAGGCTGTAGGCGTACCAGGTCCGAGCCGGGACCTGGTCGGGCGCGTGATGAGCACCGCAGTCGATGCACTTGAAGCCGACCGCAGGCTTGTCATTGATCGCTCCGCACTCGAAGCAGCGGGTGATCGAGCCCGGCTTGTCGTAGTCGAGCCCGATATGGCGCAATGGCCGGGCGCATTTCGGACAGGTGAAGCCGCCATGGCTGCGGAACTGCGATTCCGGTGCCTCGTGCGCGCACTGGAAATGGTGAACGACGACCTCTTCGCTGATGTTGGCGGAGCGGCAGGAATGACATTCCTCCCGCACCGACAAATGCGCGGAACGGCATTGCGGGCAACAGAACAGCCGGTCGAAGAAGCGGCGCCTCAGGTAGCCCTTGTTGTCGAGACCGGCCGCCAGCTCCGAGACATTGTCGAGCGCCCCGGCGACTGGATAGCGCACCAGGTCTCGCAAGCCTGGATCATGGATCGGGACAAGCCCCTGATCGCGCGAATAGACCCTGGCAAGCAGGATGTCCTCGGGTTCGGAACTGTGGCGGATCGAGACAGGCAGCTCGCGCAGCTTGGCCTGGATCGCATAGGCGCGTTCCCAGGCGAACTGCTCGCCCTGCCCGGCCGCATCGATGCCCTGCCGTTCGTCCGGAACCAAACTGACGATCGGCACCAGCGGATCGCCGATATGCGCCAGGATCGTCCGCAGCGCGTGATCGGGCACGGCGGCCGTCAGCACCAATGCCTCGATCATCTCGCCGCGCGCCACGAGTTGCCAGCCCGGCGGAAAGCGGCATTCGTCGTGGAGCCTTGGATAAGCGAGGAAGTTTGCGGTCGGCGTCAGTGCAAAGCCGTCGACCCCCATGAGCATGACGATACTCCATGCAGGAAGTGACGGGACCAGCCAGCACCGGCCGGCGGCCGCCTCTCAACGGGAGACGAACGGGTGCATCGGGAAATTTGGTAACACATCTTAACCATGCGGGAATGGCAAAGCCCCGCTCCCGCGGGGGGCATTCGGACTACTCCGTCCAGGCTCGCCGTGCGGTCGCACAAATGCGCGATCAGGTTTCGCCCGGCGACCGCAAGAGGCACGGCAAGGACGACAACACAGCATGGCCGGAACCGCCGCTACCCCGGCCACGCGAAAGCGCGCGTGCGCTCTTCGCGCACGCTCCCCTGCCCTGAGCGGATCGGCTCGCTCCGCTCAGCCCCGCAGCATCTGCATCGGCGCCGGGTAGTAGCGGAAGCCTTCGCCGGCCTTGGCGAGATTGCCGAAGCCCGGCCAGGCGAAGTGATAGGACATCACCGGCGTCTTGTTCTCGGCGAGCATGCCGAGCAGCCGTACGCGCGACTGCGCCGCCTGCTTGGGGTCGCTGTCATAGGCGAACTCCATCAGCGGCTTTTCCAGCAGCAGCACGGCGTGATGGGTGAGATCCCCGAGGAAGGCGAAGGACTTTCCGCCGGAGGAGACCACGAAGATGTGGTGGCCGAAGGTATGGCCGGGTGCGGCGATGGCCTGGACGCCGGGCAGGAATTCCTGCCCGTCCTTGAAGAAGACGATGCGGTCGCGCACCGGCAGGAGATTGGCCCTCGCATGCTCGATGAAGGCCTTGAGCGGCGAGCCGAGCTTGCTCTCATCGGTCCAGAAGTCGAAATCGGTCTGGCTGAGATAGATCTGGGCGTTCGGGAAGTGGGTCTTGCCCTCGGCCGAGCAGATGCCGCCGATATGGTCGATATGGGCGTGGCTGCAGACGATGGCGTCGATGTCGCCGGGATTGATGCCGGCCTCCTGCATGCTCTTCAAGAGCCGCCCCGTCGTCGGCCCGAAGGCCTTGGAAAAGCCCATGCCGGTGTCGAACATCACCAGCTTGTCGCCGAAATTGACGATCGGGATGTTCTGCTCGAGCACGACATTGTCCTTGGGCAGGAAGTTCGTCTCCAACATCTTGTAGACGTCCTCCTTGGGGACGCCGGCGAAGTTGGTGCCGGGATCGCCGAGCGGCAGGGGCCCGTCGGAGACGACGCTGACCTCGGCCTGGCCCAGCATGAAGCGATAGAAGTACGGCGCCTGACTGCCCGCGAGCGGCGCCTTGGCGAGCACCGGCCCGGCAGCCGGCAGGCCTGCTCCCACGGCGAGCGCCGCCGCCCCGGAGAGGAAGCCGCGGCGGCTGGTCGGCGATGTGATGAGCTTCGACATGGCGTTCCTCCTGGTTGAGAGCGACGCCGGGTCTGGGCGGGCGCCCGGCCTTGCCGCACGGGCAGCTTGCACGCCCGGGCAGTGGACGGCCAATAAGCCTTCGCTCTAGTCTGCATAAGCGAAAGCTGCCGCCGCCCGCCGGGCCGGCAGGGCGCTGATCAGAGATCGGGAAGCAGGAGCGGCGATGGATCTGCGCCAATTGCGCTATTTCACGGCCATCGTCGAACAGGGCTCTTTCTCGAAGGCGGCGACCAAGCTGCGTGTGGCGCAGCCGGCGCTGAGCCAGCATCTGCGGCATATGGAGGACGAGCTCGGCGTCGCGCTTCTGCACCGGGGCACGCGCGGGGTCGTGGCGACGGAGGCGGGCGAGCGTCTACTGGAACGGGCCCGTACCATCCTCGCCGAATTCGCGGAACTGCGCGACTGCGTACGCGGCGAGACGGTCGCCCCGACCGGCGAGGTCCGCATCGGCTTGCCGGGGACCGTCAGCGAACAGTTCAGCGTGCCGCTGATCGAGGCTGCGAAGGAGCGCTACCCGGCGGTGCGCATCCGCATCGCCGAGGCGATGAGCGGCTTCGTGCTCGACTGGCTGCGCAAGGGCGAGGTCGACCTCGCCGTGATCTATTCGACCTCCGATCCCAAGGGGCTCGGCATCCACCATGTCCTGACCGAGGAACTCTGCCTGTTCGGCGTGCCGGCGCTGACGGCGCTCGAAACGCCGCCGGGGGAGCCGGTGACGCTGGCCGAGGCGGCGGGGCTCGACCTGATCCTGCCGGGGCCTGGCCATGGCCTGCGCGACCAGATCGACGAAGCAGCCACCGGCATCAACGCCACGGTCCACGCCGCCGTCGAGATCGAATCCTATGCGCAGATCAAGCGCCTCGCCGAACGCGGCCTCGGCTACGGCATCCTGCCGCGCATGGCCGTGAGGGCGCAGGAAAAGGCCGGCATCTTCCGGACCTGGCCGATCGAGCGGCCCTCGCTCTATCGCAAGGTCTATCTCGCCTATTCGACCGAGCGGCCGATGCCGGCGGCGGCGCGCGCCATCGGCCAGCTCTCCTGGGAGATCCTGCGCGGCCTCGTCACCGATGAGAGCTGGGCCGCGACGCTCGGCGAGGACGGCGATCAACCGGCCTTATATGGCTGATCGACATTTCGTCTTTGACAGGATGCCGACGAAGCCGAACACTCGCGCAACCATCCTCAGCCCTCGTCCTGAGGAGCCGCGCAGCGGCGTCTCGAAGGATGCTCCAGGAGGTTCTGGAGACAACTCGTCCATCCTTCGAGACGCGATCTGCGATCGCTCCTCAGGATGAGGGCTGAGCTCAACGAAGCATTCGATGCGAGGATACGCCTTGAAGACCCGTGCCGCCGTCCTCCATGCCAGCCCCGTCGCCGCCCCCTATGCGCAATCGAAGCCTCTCCGGATCGAGGAGGTCGAGCTCGCCCCGCCCGGCATGGGCGAGGTGCTGGTCAAAGTGCGGGCCGCCGGGCTCTGCCATTCCGACCTCTCGGTGATCGACGGTAACCGGCCGCGCCCGGTGCCGATGGTGCTCGGCCATGAGGCCGCCGGCGAGGTCGAGGAGGTCGGCCCGGGCGTCACCGACCTCAAGAAAGGCGACCGGGTCATCATGGTCTTCGTGCCGTCCTGCGGCCATTGCGCGCCCTGCAGCGAGGGGCGCCCTGCCCTGTGCGAGCCCGGCAATGCCGCCAATGGCGTCGGCGAGCTGATGGCCGGCGGCCGCCGGCTCTCGCAGAACGGCAAGCCGGTGAACCATCATGTCGGCGTCTCCGCCTTCGCCGAGCATGCGGTGATGTCGCGGCACTCGCTGGTCAAGATCGAGGCCGATATCCCCCACGAAGTCGCCGCGCTGTTCGGCTGCGCCGTGCTGACCGGGGTCGGTGCCGCCGTGAACACCGCCAAGGTCCGTGCCGGCGAAACAGTGGCCGTGGTCGGGCTCGGCGGCGTCGGGCTTTCGGCTCTGCTCGGGGCCGCCGCCTGTGGTGCTGCCCGCGTCATCGCCGTCGACCTCTCGGACGAGAAGCTGAAGATCGCGCGCGAACTCGGCGCCACCGACACCTTCAACGCCGGCGCGCCGGATGTCGTCGAGGCGATCCGCGCCGCCACGAAGGGCGGCGTCGACCACGGCCTCGAAATGGCCGGTTCGGTCAAGGCGCTCGAACTCGCCTACCAGATCACCCGGCGCGGCGGCACGACCACCACTGCCGGCCTTGCCAACCCCGCCCATACGATGTCGCTGGCGCCGGTGCGGCTCGTCGGCGAGGAGCGGACGCTGAAGGGCTCCTATGTCGGCTCCTGCATCCCGGTGCGCGACATTCCCCGCTTCATCGACCTCTATCAGCGCGGCCGGCTGCCGGTGGACAAGCTCTGGACCAGTTCGAGCTCGCTCGACGGTATCAATGAGGGCTTCGACGCGCTGCACGAAGGCCGCACGATCCGGCACATCATCCAGATGTGAGGCTTATTCAGCGGGCTGGTTGCCTGCCGCTGCCGTGCGAGAGGTGAGCACGGTGGCGAGCGCCGCTGTCAGCATCAGAGCGACCGCCGTCAGCCCAAGCGCCGCGAAACCGGCACGGGCATAGAGCGGCCCGAAGGCCGTCGTCCCGACGAAGAGGGCGAGATATGTCACGCCGCTGTTGAGGCCCATGATCGCGCCGCGGCGGCTGGGATCGAGCGCCGCTAGCCGTAGGATCAGCACGTTCAGCGCCGCATGGTTGGCCATGCCCCAGCAGAACACCACGGCGAGCAGCGCGGGATAGGACCCGGCGACCAGGCTCATCAGCAGGTAGACGCAGCCGACCACCGCGAAGAACAGCGGCAGCAGCCGGGCCGGGCCGAGGCGATCGATCCAACGATCTAGAAAGGCGGTCGCCCCGAAGCCGAGGCCGTAGCAGAGGGCGAGCAGGCCGGCGGCGCTTACGGGGAGACCCAGCACCCGGTGCAGATGGTCGCCGACATAGGCGTAGACGCCGTAGAACGAGGCCATGAAGGCGGCGCAGGCGAGGAGCAGCGGCGCGATGCCGGGAACATGCAAGGCGGAGAGTGGCGATGGCGCAGCGCGGCCGGCCGCACTGCCGCCAGCAGTGAGATTCGAGGTTCCGGCGACGGCCGCTAGGCCTGCTATGACGACGATGCCGTAGACCGTGCGCCAGCCGGAGAGATCGGCGATCACCGCCGAGAGCGAGACGCCCGCGACCATGCTCAGCGTCCAGCCGAACAGGACGACGCCGAGCGTGTCGCTCTCGCGGCCGGGCGGCGATGCCAGCGCGGCGAGCGTGTAGATCGCGGGGAGCGCGACGCCGGCCGCGAGCCCGGCCAGCAATTGCGCGCCGACGAAGGCCGGCAGGGCGGGCGCCACCCCGCTCGCCGCGAGCGCGGCGAGAAAAGCGAGCAGCGCATAGCGCAGCATCCGCCCCGGCCCGAAACGGTCGATCAGCCCGGCGAGCAGGAGCGCGCTCGCCGCCGTGCCGATGCCGAAAGCGGCGGAGGCGGTCATCACCGCCGGCACGTCGCTGGCGAAGCTCTCCGCCACCCGGGGGGCGATCGGGCCGAGCGCGAGGGAGTTCGCGCCAACCAGCCCGATGCACAGACAGAGCGCATAGGCCGCCGCCGGAACCCGAGAGGTGATTTGATCTGAATTCGCCATTTCGGCAAAATGACCGAACTGCATTCCGGTTCAATCGGAGAATATCGAATGCTGGAAAAAACAGATGGCGTTCGGCGCGGCCGCACCACCAAGCGCGAGCTCGATGCGATGGACCGAAAGCTGTTAGGCGTTCTCGTCGAGGATGCGACGGCGAGCTACGCCGAACTCGGCGAGCGCGTGGGCCTGTCGCCGCCGGCGGCGCATGAACGGGTGAAGCGGCTGCGGCGTTCCGGCGCGATCAAGCGGATCGCGGCGCTGATCGAGCCGGAGGCCACCGGCAAGACGCTGCTCGCCTTCGTCCATGTCGACACCACCGGCTGGGGCAAGACGACGACGCTGCTGGCGATAGAGGCGCATCCCGAGGTCGAGGAGATCCATTCGGTCGCTGGCGACACCTGCATGCTGCTGAAGGTCCGCACCGAGAGCACGCATGCGCTCGAAGGCCTGCTGGCGAAGATCTACGACGTGCCCGGCGTCACCGCGACGCGCAGCTATGTCGTGCTCTCGACCTATCTGGAGCGGCCGGTCCAGCCGGGCATCACTGCGGAATGGCCCGGGCGGGTCAAGGATCCGCGCGCACCGGGCGGCACAGCAAAAGGCTGAGCCGGCCCCTCAGCCGAACAGAGCCGGATTGACCACCGGCCGCGGCCCGACGGGCACTTTGAGATGATGCAACCGGATCGGCTGATGCAGGAGATAGCCGCGCCCGTCGCGCTCCGACAGGGTCTCGAAACGCGCCTGCAGCTTGTCGCGCGCCGCCACCGCCTGCTCCAGGCGCGCCGGATCGGCGGCGACCGCACGCGCGACGAAGGCGGCGAGATCGGGGAAGGCCTCGATCCGATCGAATTCGATGCGGCGCTGCTCGCTGACGACGCCGCGACGCATCGCCCTGACGATTGCATCCTGGGCCGCCTGGCGAACCTCGGTCTCGTCCTCGATCAGGCGCAGCGCATCGAAGAAGGTACCTTCCGAAAGCGGCTCGACGACGATGACGGTGCCGCCCTTGCCGACGACGCGGGCGGCCTCCTCCAGCGCCGGCAGCATCTCCAGAACCGGCACGTGATGCAGGCTGTTGAGGAAGATCGCCACATGCATGGAGGCATCGCCCCAGGGCAGATGCAGCGCGCCGGCCTTGTGGAGCTGCGCCTTGGGCACGAGCGCGCGCGCCGCTTCCAGCGCCGCCTCGTCGGGATCGACGCCGGCCATGCGAGCGCCACGCTCGGCCAGCGCATGCAAGAGATGGCCCCGCCCGCAGCCGATATCGACGATGCGGCGATCCTGCAGGGGCGCCAGCAGCGCTGCGAGAATGTCGACGGTGTCGCCAGCCGGCCGGGTGCCCATGTCGGTCATTGGATACGCGGCCGGCATGCCGGCGCAAGACCCGATTTCGGGGGATCCTGCGCCGGGGAGATCAAGGGCCGGGCTCAGCCGTGCTTGTGCACGATGGTCTTGGTCACCGCGAACTCCTCGAGCGCCATGAAGCCCTTCTCGCGGCCATGGCCGCTCTTGCCGGTGCCGCCGAAGGGCAGCTCGATACCGCCGCCGGCGCCATAGCCGTTGATGAAGACCTGGCCGGCCCGGACGCGCTTGGCGACACGCTGCTGGCGCCCGCCATTGCCGGTCCAGACGCCGGCGACGAGGCCATACTCCGTGGAGTTGGCGAGCCGGACCGCATCCTCCTCGTCCTCGAAGGAGAAGGCGGCGAGCACCGGGCCGAACACCTCCTCCTGCTCCAGCCGGTTGCCGCGCGGCACCTGGCCGAACAGGGTCGGCGTCACATAGAAGCCGCCATTGGGCACGCCCTGGGCGATTGCGCCCTCGGCGAGGACCGGGATGCCCTGCTCGCGGGCCTGGTCGATGAAGCTCTGGACCCGGCCGCGCTGCTTGGCGTTGATCACCGGGCCGCAATCGAGGTCCATCTCCGGCGTGCCGGCGCGCAGCTTGGTGAACTCCTTCGCGACGGCGCCGATGAAGTCGTCATAGACATTCTTCTGGACGAGCACGCGGCTGCCGGCCGAGCAGGTCTGCCCGGTGTTCTGGACGATAGCCTTGCAGACGGTCGGGATCGCGGCGTCGAAATCGGCGTCGTCGAAGATGATCTGCGGAGACTTGCCGCCGAGCTCGAGCGTGCAGGTGATGAAATTGTCGGCGCAGGCCTTCTGGATGATCTGGCCGACCTGCGGCGAGCCGGTGAAGGAGATGAAGCCGACGCCGGGATTGCGGCAGAGCGCCTCGCCCGCCTCATGGCCGCGGCCGGTGACGATGTTGATCGCGCCATCGGGGAAGCCGACTTCCGAGGCGAGTTCGGCGAGCCGCAGCGCGCTCTGGCAGGCATCCTCGGCCGGCTTCAGCACGACCGCATTGCCCATGGCCAGCGAAGCGGTCAGCGAGCGGCCAATCATCTGCGCGGGATAGTTCCAGGGCAGGATATGGCCGGTGACGCCATAGGGCTCATGGACGACGTTGACGCTGTAGCCGTTGAGGAATGGGATGATGTGGCCGTGCACCTTGTCGGCGGCGCCGCCATAGAACTCGAAATAGCGCGCGGTCGCCTCGATATCCGCCCTGGCCTGCGCCATCGGCTTGCCGGTGTCGCGCGCCTCGATCTTCGCCAGCTCCTCGAAATGGTCCTGGACCTTGAGGGCGAGCTTGGAGATCAGCCGGCCGCGCTCGGCGGCGGTGAGCTTGCCCCAGGCACCCTCATAGGCGGCCTGCGCCGCCTTCACCGCATCGTCGATATCCTGCGCGTTGCCGCAGGCGATGCGGGTGAATTCCTCGCCCGTCGCCGGGGCGAGCACGGCCATGGTCTCGCCGGAGCGGCCGGCCACATAGCGGCCGTTGATGAAATGCTGGGTCATGCAAAATCCTTCCAAGTCCTGCGAGGCATGTCCTGTGAGGCGAGCCCCGACCTGTGGCGCCCCTTGTGAGGGATCGTCAGGGATAGGGATAGTCGGTCATGCGATCGGACGCCTTGCGCTTGCCGCACGACGAATCGCTGCGGGCAGTAAAAGGTCGCCTCCCTCGCCCGCCCTGCCCGGCTCGGGAAAGGAACTTGCGCCCGGCCCTCAATGCAGCCCGGCCGCAGCGAGCGAGCTCGCGGCAAGCGCAGCCTCGCTGACCTCGCCACGCTCGATAGCATAGGCCTTCTCGGCGAAATTACGCAGCAGGCTCGGATTGGATTCGGTGATCAGCAGGGCGATGTCGGGATGGCTGTCGCGCAAGGTCCGCAGCGCCGCCGCATAGCGGTTCGCGAGAACCGGCGCCAGCCCCTGGAAGGGCTCGTCCAGCAGGATCACACGACTGCCGACCATCAGGGCCCGCGCCAGCGCCGCCATCTTGCCCTGGCCGCCGGAGAGGCCCGCCGCCGGCCGGTGACGTAGCTCGGCGAGCTCCGGCAGCACGGCATAGATGCCCTCCAGCCGACGTGCGATCTCGGCCGCGGGCAGCTTCATCACCTCGGCCGGGAGGCGAATATTCTCCTCGATGCTGAAGCTCGAGAACAGCCGCCGGTCCTCCGGCGCGTAGCCGATTCCGAGGCGCGGGCGCAGATGCGCCTTGACGCTGTCGAGCGGGCGCCCATCGAAGCTGATCGCGCCCTCCGTCACCTTCATGAAGCCCATGATGGCGCGCAGCAGGCTGGTCTTGCCCGCGCCATTGCGGCCGATCAGGGCGACGGTCGCCCCCTCGGCCAGCGACAGGTTCGCACGGCGCAGCACCTGCACGCCCTCGATCTCGGCCGAAAGTCCTTTGATCTCCAGCATGATCAGACTCCCACTCCGATCACGGTCTCGCGCACTTCGGGATGGTTCAGGATCTCCTCGGGCGAGCCTTCGAGCGCGATCCTGCCGCTGGACCAGACAGCGACGCGGCTGGCATAGCGGGCGACCACGTCCATATCGTGCTCGACGAAGATCGCCGTGGTGGCGCGCGCATCGAGGGCGCGCGTCAGCGTGTCCATGACCTCGAATTTCTCGGTCGAGGAGACGCCGCTGGTCGGCTCGTCCATGAAGATCAGCTTCGGCTCGAGCGCCAGCGCGACGGCGATGTCGACGAGCTTGCGCATGCCCTCCGGCAATTCGCGCACGATGCGCCCGCCGATCGCCTTCAGCCCGACCATGTCGAGCAGCTCCCACATCTCCTGAGCCTTCGGATGGCGCTCCATCACCAGGAAGGGCGACCAGGAGCCCTCGCGGGCGGAGAGCGCGAGGAGCAGGTTGTCGATCACCGTGTTGTCGAGAAAGAGCTGCGGGATCTGGAAGGAACGGCCGATGCCGAGCCTGGTGATGGCGCGCGGCGAGAGCGCCGTGATGTCCTGCCCGGCGAAGACGACGCGGCCGGATTGCGGCTTGAGATAGCCGGTGCAGAGATTGATGAAGGTGGTCTTGCCGGCGCCGTTGGGGCCGATGATGGCGATACGCTCATTGGCCGAGACCTTGAGCGATGCGCCGTTCGCCGCCTGCACCCCGCCGAAGCGCAGATTGAGGTCGTTCGCCTCGAGGATGATGCTCATCGCCCGCCCTCCTTGCGGCGCGAGCCGGTGGCGATGCCATAGAGTCCGGCAGGCGCGAAGAAGATGATGACGAGCAGCATGACGCCGAGCACGGCATGCCAGGTCTCGGGTGCGTAGACCGCCGCATAGCCGCGGATGATCTGGAACATCAGCGCCCCGAGGAAGGGCCCGGCGACGCCGCCTATGCCGCCGAGAATGGCGATGAAGACGAACTCGCCGGAGCGCACCCAATAGGCCAGCTCCGGCGTGACATGCCCGGAGACCAGTGCGATGACGGCGCCGCCGAGGCCGGCAAGCAGGCCCGAGAGCAGATAGGCGCCGAACAGCACCCTGCGCGGGGATACGCCGAGATATTCGAGCCGCGTCTCGTTCGACTTGATCGCCTCCAGCGCCTTGCCGCCGGGGGAGACCAGATAACGGGCGACGAAGAGTGCCGCGACGAGGCAGAGCCCGAGCGTGATGTAGAAGATCCAGAGCTCGAACTGCTCGCGGCCAAACTCCATCCCCGCGAGCGTCGGGCGCGGCACGCGCTTGCCGTCGGCGCCGCCGGTGATCGGGAAGAGCTTCTCCAGAAGCGAAAAGAACACCATCGAGATAGCGAGGTTGAGCATGCCGAAGAAGATCGCCCGGTAGCGGACGATGAACAGGCCGACTAGCGCGGCGAGCAGGCCCGATGCCGCGGTCGCGACCGGGATCAGGATCAATGCCTCATGGCCGAGCCGGGCCGCCGCCATGAAAGCGACAGCATAAGCGCTGAACGAGAAGAACAGGCCGTGGCCGAAGGAGACCTGGCCGGCGCGCAGCAGCACCATGATGCCGAGCGCCGCCAGCCCCTCGCAGAGCGCGACGGTCAGGATCACCGTCGACCAGGGCGAGAACAGCGGGAAGACGGCGAGTGCGATGAGCAGCGCGAGGCCGAGGACGAGCTGGCGCGCCATCACACCTTCCTCGTCTGCACGGTCGAGAACAGGCCCTGCGGACGCACCAGCAGCACCAGCATCATGATGAGATAGGGGATCAGCACGTCGAACTCCGGCGCGAAATAGACCGCGACGGAGCGCCCGAGGCCGATCAGCAGAGCCGCGACCGCCGCGCCCTCGATGCGCCCGAGCCCGGCTGTCGCGGCGACCGCGAAGGAGAGCACCAGCGTGCCAGCCCCGATGCCGGGGGTTAGCGAGGTGGTGGCGGAGGCGAGAGCGCCGCCGAGCGCCGCCAGCGAGGCGCCGATGATGAAGGTGATCAGGTAGACGCGGGCCGCGTCGATGCCCATTGCCGTCGCGGCCTCGCGGTCCTGCGTCACCGCGACGATGGCGCGGCCAAAGCGCGTCCGGCGCAGGAAGAAGCGCAGGCCGACGAGCACCGCGAGCGCGACCAGCGGCATCAGGATGAGCTGGTACTTGGTGTAGAAGATGCCGAAGACCTCGACCGTGCCGAGCCAGTTCATCGGCGCATTGGCGAAATAGGGCTGCACCCCGAACACCACCTTCTGCGCGTCCTCCAGGATCATGAAGACGGCGAAGGTGACGATCAGCTGCAGCACCTCCTCCTTGCCGTAGACCCGGCGCAGCAGGACGATCTCGACGAGGCCGCCGACCACGGTGCCGACCAGCGCCGCGGCGACCAGCAGGAAGGGAAAGGCGAGCCAGGCGGGCAGGCCCATCGCCCCCATGGCGAGGACTCCGGCGGCGGCGACATAGGCGCCGATCGCGTAGAACGAGCCATGGGCGACGTTGATGATGCCGAGCACGCCGAAGATCAGCGAGAGTCCGACCGCGACCAGGAAGATCAGCGAGCCATAGGCCAGGCCGTCCAGCGCGGCGAGAAGAAGCATTTCAATGGGCATGCAGACCGTTCTTCAGAAACTGATTCAAGTGCCTGAGAGGCTGATTCAACCAAGCCCCTCCCCGTCATCCCGAGCGACCGGAGGGAGACCCGGGATCCCTGCCTGGGGTCTCCAATCGATGATCGGGCATGGGTCCCGGATCGTCGCGGCTTTGCCGCGCGTCCGGGACGGCCAGGGTGAGGAACCGCCTCACTTCGCGTAGTCGAAGGTCTCGATCGACTTGTCGTTGACTAGGGCCTGGGTTGCCTTGGCGAACCAGTCGAGCGACTTCTCGCCGACCGGCGTCGTCACCAGCTTGCCGGGATAGAGCGCCATCTTGTCGTAGACCGCGAACGGGTATTCGGGCACGCGCTTGGTCGTTCCGAGCATCTGGTCCTCCAGCCCCTGATGGTCCGCGCGGATGGTGATCGTGCCGGTCAGCGACTTGAACTCCAGACCCTCGAAGGCGGCGATGACCTGCTCCTTGCTCGGCCATTTGCCGCCGGTCGACGCCCCGGCCTTCTCATAGGCCTTGGCAAGGCCGGTCAGGGCCTGCTGCATGTGGAAGGTCGGGTAGATCGGATAGACGCCGGTCTTGTCCTTGTACTTCTTGACGAAGGCCTGCATCTCCGGGGTGTTCTTGGTCTTCGGGTGCAGCCAGTAATGGTCGCCGCGGGCGCCGACGATGACGCCTTCCGGCAGTACGTTGCCGAGCCGCTCCAGCGAGCTTTCGGCCAGCGGCAGTACGAAGGTCGACTGCTTCAGGAGGCCGCGCGCCGCCGCCTGCTGGACGAAGGTGTCGAGGTCGCCGCCCCAGGAGGTCGAGAGCACGACGTCCGGCCGCAGCGCCGAGAGCCGCGTGATCTCGGTCGAGAAATCAGGCGCGCCGAATTTCGGGAAGAGCTCGGCGACGACCTTCACATCGGGCTTCAGCGCCTTCAGCCCGGCCTGGAACAGCGCCCAGGATTCGCGGCCCCAGGCGTAGTCCTGGTTGACCACTGCGATCGACTTGAAGTCGGGCTTGACCTTCATCAGGTAGAGCAGCGTCGCCATCATCTCGGCGCCGGCATGCCCTTGCGTGCGGACGGAGTATTTCCACTTGCCGTCCTCGAAGATGGTCTGCGTGCCGCAGTCCCACATCACGTTGACGACCTTGAGATCTTCCGCGACCGGCGCGAGCGCGTTGCAGGAGCCCGACGAGATCGCACCCAGCATGACCTGCGCGCCCTGCTCCTGCACGACACGGCGATATTCGGAGAGAAGCTGGTTGGTGCCAGCGCCCTCGTCGACATAGACCGGCTTCACCGGCACGCCGAGAATGCCGCCCTTGGCGTTGAGTTCCTCGATCAAGAGGTCGGCGGCGTTCCTGCCGGGCACGCCGAACACCGAGGCCGGGCCGGACAGGAAGGTCGCGATGCCGACCACGAGCTCTTTCGGCTTGTCCTGCGCCAGCGCCGGCAGCGACGCCAGCACGCCAGCCAGGACGGCACCCGCCGCCGCCAGTTTCATCCTCACCATGATCTCCTCCCTGATGTCCGCAGAACGGGCATGGCGCTCTTTTGCGGCGCCTGAACCATGGCGGAAGGGGCGCATAGGCGCGCTGAGGTCACAAGTAGGATAAAGCGATGAAGCCCATAGCGATTTTCTATAGTCCCTCGCCCGCGCCGCGAGCCGGCAGCGCTATGGCCCCCATCGCAAAAGACTATTTGACTTCGCCCTGCCGAACGGCGCGTCTCGCCCGAAACGGAAGGCGGACCAAATCAAGATGGCGGATGCTCTCGAAGGAATCCTGGTGGTGGCCCTGGAACAGGCGGTGGCGGCGCCGATCGCCAGTTGCCGCCTCGCCGATGCCGGAGCACGCATCATCAAGCTCGAACGGGCCGAGGGCGATTTCTCGCGCGGCTATGACGACTACGCCGAAGGCCTGTCCTCCTATTTCGTCTGGATCAACCGCGGCAAGGAATCCTGCCGGGTCGACCTCAAGGACCCGAACGACCTCGCTTTGGTCGAGACGATGCTGTCCGAGGCCGATGTCTTCATCCAGAACCTCGCACCCGGCGCTACCGGCCGGCTCGGCATCGGCTCGGCCGAGCTGCGCCAGCGCTATCCAAAGCTGATCACCTGCGACATTTCCGGCTATGCGCCGGGTACGCCGCACTACAACCGCAAGGCCTATGACCTCCTGATCCAGGCCGAGGCGGGCCTCTCGGCGATCACCGGCAGCGAGAGCTCGGGGCCGATGCGGATCGGCGTCTCGATCGCCGACATCGCCACCGGCAACGCCGCCTATGCCGCGATCCTGGAGGCGCTGCTCCGGCGGGCGCGCACCGGCCAGGGCTCGCAGATCCAGCTCTCGCTGTTCGACACCATCGCCGACCTGATGAACGTGCCTTATCTCACCCGGCGCTATGGCGGGATCGAGCCGCCGAAGCTCGGCCTCGCCCATCCCTCGATCGCGCCCTATGGCGTCTTCCGGCTGGCCGATGCCGAGGTGCTGCTGGCGGTGCAGAGCGAGCCGGAATGGCGCATCCTCGCCCGCGACGTGCTGCGCGACGATGCCCTCGCCGACGACCCGCGCTTTGCAAGCAATGTCCTGCGCGTCCGCAACCGCGCCGCACTCGACGCGGCGATCCAGGTCATCCTCGCGCCGCGCAGCTTCGCCGAGACGACCGCCGCGCTCGACAGGGCGCGCATCGCCTATGGCACCGTCTCGCATGTTGGCGACCTGATCAGCCATCCCGCCGCGACGGCGCTGCCGGTCGAGACGCAGAACGGGCCGGTCGAGGTGCTGGCGCCGCCCGCGATCGTCGACGGCAAGCGCACCGTGATGCGGCGCGTGCCGGCGCTCGGTGAGCACGAAGCGGCGCTGCGCCGGGAATTCGCGCCCAAGGCAGCGCGCACGGCCTGAGTTGATCCGATGACGCAGCACGACCACAGCGAAATCCGCGACGCCGTCGCCAGGCTATGTGCCGATTTCCCCGGCGAGTACTGGCGCAGGCTCGACCGCGAGATGGCCTATCCCACGGAGTTCGTGACCGCGCTGACGCAGAGCGGCTTCCTCTCGGCGCTGATCCCGGAGGCTTATGGCGGCGCCGGCCTCCCCCTGTCGGCTGCTGCGGTGATCATGGAGGAGATCCAGCGCCAAGGCTGCAACGGCGCCGCCTGCCATGCCCAGATGTATGTGATGGGCACGCTTTTGCGCCATGGCTCCGACGCCCAGAAGCAGCAATACCTGCCGAAGATCGCTTCGGGCGAACTCAGGCTGCAGGCCTTCGGCGTCACCGAGCCGACAAGCGGCACCGACACCACGGCCCTGCGCACCACCGCAAGGCGCGACGGCGACCACTACGTCGTCAATGGCCAGAAGATTTGGACGAGCCGGGCGACTCAATCCGACCTGATGCTGCTGCTGGCGCGGACGACGCCGCGCGATCAGGTGCAAAAACGCACCGACGGGCTCTCGGTCTTCATCCTCGACATGCGCGAAGCGCTGAAGGCCGGCCTCACCATCCGGCCGATCCGGACGATGATGAACCACGCGACAACCGAGGTCTTCTTCGACAATGTCCGCGTGCCGGCGGAGAACCTCGTCGGCGAGGAAGGCAAGGGCTTCCGCTACATCCTCTCGGGCATGAATGCCGAGCGTATCCTGATCGCCGCCGAATGCGTCGGCGACGCGAAATGGTTCATCGAGAAGGCGTCGGCCTACGCGAAGGAGCGGCAGGTCTTCGGCCGGCCGATCGGCCAGAACCAGGGCATCCAGTTCCCGATCGCGAAAGCCTACGCCAATATGCGCGCCGCCGAGCTGATGGTGCGCGAGGCGATCTCCCTCTACGAGGCTGGCGAGAACCCGGGCGCCGAGGCGAACATGGCCAAGATGCTCGCGGCCGACGCCTCCTTCGAGGCGGCCAATGCCTGCATCCAGACCCATGGCGGCTTCGGCTTCGCCGAAGAATACGATGTCGAGCGCAAGTTCCGGGAAACGCGGCTCTATCAGGTCGCGCCGATCTCGACCAACCTCATCCTGTCCTATCTTGCTGAGCATGTGCTCGGTATGCCGCGGTCGTATTGAAGACAACGACATCGACCCTCACCCGCGGGGAACCCCTCTCCTGGAAGGAGAGGGGCAGGGGTGAGGTGTTCGGACTGGAAACGTTGGCTTGAACCCAGCCGCGCGGTGAGCGCTCGCGGAACTGGTCACAGGGCCTACACCTCACCCTGCCCTCTCCTTCCAGGAGAGGGTTCCCCGCGCCCTTCCTTGCAGGGAGCATCATGAACATCGACCAGCTCAAATCCTGGATCGGCAAGACGGAAGAGGCTTCCGACCTCGTCACGCCGCGGCTCGTCGCGAGTTATGCGGCGACGTTTGCCCCTCATCTGGCGCCGTACCGGCAAGGCGAGGCGCCGCTCGCCCTGCACTGGTGCCTCGCCCCGCCAATCGCGCCGATGGCCGCGCTCGGGGAGGACGGGCACCCGGCCAAGGGCGGTTTCCTGCCGCCGATCCCCCTGCCGCGGAGGATGTGGGCCGGCGGGACGATCGAGACGATCGCCCCCTTGCAGACCGGCGACGATGTCACCCGCCGCTCGCGTATCGCCGACATCGCCTACAAGGAGGGACGCAGCGGGCCGCTCTGCTTCGTCGCCGTCGACCATGAGCTCGTCACGCCGCGAGGCCTGGCCCTGCGCGAGCGCCACAACATCGTCTATCGCGAAGCCGCGCAGTCGGGCGCGGAACCGGCAAGCCCCGCGCCGGCCGAACCTCGCCCTGCCGAACTGACCTGGACGGTCGAAGCCTCGCCGGTGCTGCTGTTCCGCTATTCGGCGCTGACCTTCAACGGCCACCGCATCCATTACGATGAGCCCTATGTCACCGGGGTCGAGGGTTATGCCGGCCTCGTCGTGCACGGCCCGATCCAGGCGACGCTGATCATGAACATCATCGCGACGCTCTCCGGCGGCGAGCCGATCCGGCTCGACTATCGCGGCCTCGCCCCGCTGATCGCGGGCGAGCCCTTTGTGGTCAAGGCGAAGCGCCTGGCCGACGGGGCGATCGCCGCCTGGACCGAAGGCGCGGATGGCCGCGTGCGGATGGAGGGCGTGAGCCGCTGAAGAGAGCCATTTCATAAGACAGAGAGAACCGCCACGCGACCCCCTCTCCCACACGGGAGAAGGGTTCCCCCGGGGCTCCGTCAGCTGGCTCGCTGCACAGTCATCTTCTGCGATGTCACGGTCCTGCCATGGTGCTAGCGTCTGTCGCAGCACCTCGCTTCAGGAACCGACGATGGACCGCGCCCCCCGTTTCAGCCGCCGCGACACGCTCAAGGCTGGAGCGGCGATCGCCGCCTCGGCCACCCTGCCCGCCCCGCTCGCGGCGCAGGCCCCGGCGCGCCTGAAGCTCCGGCTGCTTGAAACCACCGATCTGCACGTCAATGTCGTACCTTACGACTATTTCCGCGACGCGCCGGACGACACGGTCGGTCTTGCCAAGACCGCGAACCTGATCAAGGCGGCGCAGGCGGAAGCCAGGAACAGCCTGCTCTTCGACAATGGCGATTTCCTGCAGGGCTCCTCGCTTGGCGACTATGTCGCCTACAAGAAGGGGCTGAAGGCGGGCGAGACCCATCCGATGATCGCCGCAATGAACGCCCTGCCCTATCAGTGCGGCACGCTCGGCAACCACGAATTCAATTACGGGCTCGACTTCCTCGAGCACGGCCTCGCGCGCGCCGAATTCCCGATCGTCTGTGCCAATGTCGACAAGGTCGGCGGCGGCACGCTGATCGAGCCCTGGCGCATCTTCGAGCAGAGTTTTGAGGACGAGGCCGGCACCAGGCATGTCCTCAACATCGCGGTGATTGGCTTCGTGCCGCCGCAGATCATGCAATGGGACAAGGCCCATCTCGATCGCAAGGTGACCGCGACCGACATCGTCGAAGCCGCGCAGAAATACCTGCCGGAGGTCGCGCTCGCCCATCCGGACCTGACGATCGCGCTCTGCCATTCCGGCATCGCCGGTGGCGAGCGCCGAGGCGGCGAAGAGAACGCGGCGCTGCATCTTGCGAAGCTCGACGGCATCGACGTCATCCTGACCGGACACCAGCATCTGGTCTTCCCCGGGGCGAAGGCCTTCGACGGCATTGCCGGGGTCGACAACAAGAAGGGCTCGCTGCATGGCAAGCCCGCCTGCCAGCCCGGCTTCTGGGGCTCGCATATCGGCATTCTCGACCTCGAACTGGAGAAGCGCGAGGGCGGCTGGAAGATCACGGATTTCAGGGTCGATCCGAAGCCAATCTTCGAGCGCACGCCCGACCGCAAGATCGTGCCGAAGGCGCAGGCGGAGCCCGCGATCCTCGCCACGGTAAAGGCTGATCACGAGGCGACGCTGGACTATATGCGCGAGCCGGTGGGCGCGACCTCGGCGCCGATCACCAGCTTCTTCGCTTTGGTCGCCGACGATCCTTCAGTGCAGATCGTCGCCGATGCCCAGATCGCCTATGCCAGGCCGCTGATGGCGCAGACGCAGTACAAGGATCTGCCGATCCTCTCTGCCGCCGCCCCCTTCAAATCCGGCGGGCGCGGCGGTCCGGGCTTCTTCACCGACATCCCGGCCGGGCCCCTGGCGATCAAGAACGTCGCCGACATCTATCTCTACCCGAACACGGTGCAGGTGGTGAAAGTCACGGGTGCGCAGCTTCACGAATGGCTGGAGCGCTCGGCCGGCATCTTCAACCGCATCGACGTCGCGAAGTCCGAAGAACAGCCGCTGATCAATACGGGCTTCCCGGCCTTCAATTTCGACGTGATCGACGGCGTCAGCTACCGAATCGACGTGACGCAACCCTCGCGCTACGACCTCGACGGCAAGCTGGTCGCGCCGGACGCGCGGCGCATCGTCGACCTCGCCTTTCAGGGCAAACCGGTCGACGAGAAGGCACAGTTTCTCGTCGTCACCAATAATTACCGCGCCTCGGGCGGCGGCAATTTCCCGGGGACCAGGACGACAATCGTGCTGGAAGCGCCGGACCTCAACCGCGACGTGGTGGTGCGCTACATCCTCGACAAGAAGACGATCGACCCGACCGCCGACGGCAACTGGTCGCTCGTGCCGCTGCCGGCCAACGTCAACGTCACATTCCCGACCTCCCCGGCCGCCGCGAGCCGAAAGCCGGAGGGGCTGAAGGCGCAGGCCGTGGGCGATGCCGGCGAGGGGTTCGCGAAGTACCGCCTCGGCGGCTGAGCGCCGGTCTCCCTAAAACCTGACCTCGAGCCGCCCCTTGAGGGCGTGGTCCCTGGTGCGTTCGCCGATCGCGGCGGAGTAGGCGATGCCGACCGTCGTCGCCTTGCTGATCCGCCAGTCGAGTCCCGCCTCGGCGACGAGGGCGTTGCGGTCGATCTGGGCGGCATAGACCCGGGCCGGGGTGATGCCGGCGACGAAGGCGGTGCCTGCCTGCGGGGTGAGATCGCCGAAGCCGTAGCGCCAGCCGACGAGGCCGCGCGCGAACAGCGGCATCGCCCCGAGCTGCGCCTCGGCCCTAAGGCCGAGCGTGGTGAAGCCGAGCGACTGATCCTGCGAAGAAACCCGCAGCGCCGCCGCCCCGCCCTGCTCGATCGCCGAGCCGGAGGAGACCCGCAGCAAGGCGATCTGGGCGAAGGGCTCGAGCGCAAAACCCTGGAAGCGGAAGGCGTAGCCGAGTTCGGCGAAGGCCTGCAGCACGTCGGTGTCGCGCTCCGAGCGCAGCGTGTTGCCAAAGCCGCGGATCAGGACCTGGCGGGTCAGATTGGTCTCGCCGAAGGAATAGCCGACGCCGCCGTCGAGCCGCCAGTTGCCATGGCGCGCCCCGGCATAGAGCAGGACATGGCCGCTCTCGAGCCGGCCCGAGGACAGCCTCGTATCGGCGTCGAAATCCGAGCGGGTGTAGCCGCCGGCGATGCCGACCCGCAACGAGCTCAGGCCGCTGTCGTAGAGCTTCAGGTCGGCGCCGAGGATTGCCCCGCCGGTGCGGCGCGAGAGCGAGGCGGCATTGCCGTCGCCGTCGGTGTTGGCATGCGCCCCGAAGCCCTCGCCCCAGAAGCTGAAGCGCTCGTCGAGACGCGGTGCCGGCATCGCGACCGGCCCCTTGGCGCTCGGCAGATCGGCCGAGAACCCGGCTGCGATCTCGCCGCCCGGCACCGGCAGCAGCGAGC
>NZ_JAWDID010000035.1:0-56444 GCF_032464875.1 Allobosea rubneri | reverse complement strand
GAGCGACAAAGTCCGCCTCGGCGCCGAAGGCCGCGGCGCTAGCGAGCCGATCGCCGCCAATGCCACCGCCGATGGCCGCGCCCGCAACCAGCGAGTCGAGGTGCTGGTGCCGCGTGCGCCATGAGGCAGGGCAGGCGTCAAGAAAGCGCCGGCTTTGTCGGCTCCCTCGTCAGCGCGACAGGATGAAGGGGATTCGCAATGGAGCAGGATGTCAGCCTCGGCTTGGCGATCTTCGTCGAGCACGGCCGGGAGCGGGAAGCGGCCGACTTCTACGGCAGCGCCTTTGGCGCGAGGCAGTTTCAAGCCCACCATATCGACGGGGCGTTGGCGGGCGTGGAAATGCGCCTCGGCGCGACCGTGATCGCCGTAGCCGGCGCCAATCCGCGGCGCGAAGCCGAGCCTTCCCGTGGCGGCCCCTTCTTTCCCAAGGTGGCTGGGGGCGTCAGCACGATCATCCAGCTGACCGTCCCCGACATTGATGGCTGTTTCGCGCAGGCGATCGCGGCCGGGGCGACGCTGCGCGACGAGGTCCAGACCGATGTCGCGGGGCGGCGGGTCGCTTCGCTGTTCGACCCTTTCGGCCACATCTGGGTACTGATCGAGCGGGACGCGTCGGCCGGTCGCCGCGCGGCGTGACGACCCCGTCTATTCGATGACGATGCGCGGCGCCGCGCGCACCGGGCCGCTCAGCCCGTCCCGGACCTGTCGCGCGATTGCGAGATAGGCCTTGGCGTGGGCGCTGTCCGGGTCGCTCGCGACGATCGGACGGCCGCCATCGGAGGTTTCGCGGATCGGCATCGCCAGCGGGATCTCGCCGAGGAAGGGCACGCCCTGGCGCTCAGCCTCGTGCCGCGCGCCGCCATGGGCGAAGATGTCCGAGCGGTGGCCGCATTCCGGGCAGACGAAATAGCTCATGTTCTCGACGATGCCGAGGATCGGCACCTCGACCTTCCTGAACATGGCGACGCCGCGGCGGGCATCGAGCAGAGCGAGGTCCTGCGGCGTCGAGACGATGACGGCGCCGGCGAGCGGGGTCTGCTGCGCCATGGTGAGCTGGGCATCGCCGGTGCCCGGCGGCATGTCGACGACCAGCACGTCGAGCTCGCCCCAGGCGACCTCGCGCAGCATCTGGGTGATCGCCGAGATCACCATCGGCCCGCGCCAGATCATCGGGGTTTCCTCGTCGATCAGGAAGCCGATCGACATGATCTTCAGCCCATAGGCCTCCATCGGCGCGAGCGTCCGGCCCGAGACCAGCCGTGGCTTGCCCGAGATGCCGAAGATCTTCGGCACCGAGGGGCCGTAGATGTCGGCGTCGAGCACACCGACCTTGAGGCCGAGCGTCGCCAGCGCCACCGCGAGATTGGCTGTCGTCGTCGACTTGCCGACGCCGCCCTTGCCGCTGGCGACGGCGATGATCTGCTTGACCCCGGGCACGCCGGCGGCCTTCGGCACGGCGCCGCCCGGCCCCGCCTGCGCCTGGCGGCGGGCCTGGGTCGCGGCCGATGCGGCAGCCGACGGTGCCTTGTCGGCGGTCAGCCCGACCAGCACCTGCCGCACGCCCGGCAGGCCGCTGACGGCGCTTTCGGCGGCCTTGCGCACCGGCTCCATTGCCGCCGCCTCGGTCGCGTCGATGCCGATGGCGAAGATCACCTTGCCGTCGTCGATCAGCACGTCGCCGATCCGGCCGGATGCTGCGAGCGATTGCCCGCTCGCCGGCAGCTTCACCAGTTCGAGCGCGCGCAGAATGTCGTTTCGGGAGAGGGCCACGGTTGCGGGCTCCGGTTGGTGCAGGCTGGCGGCGTCAGGCCGCGGCCTTGCGGATATGGAAGACGAGCAGGCCGTCCTCGGCGCTGCTTTGCTCGATGGTGTCGCCGGTCTCGCGCATCAGGTTCGGGATGTCGATCGCCGCCATCGGATCGGTGCATTCGACCAGGAAGAGCGCGCCGGGCTCGGCCCCTTTCAGCGCCTTGCGCACGCGCAAGGCGGGGAGGGGGCATTTGAGGCCCCGCAGGTTGAGCGGGATCGAGGTCATCGGCGCAGCCTGTCGAAAACGATGCATTTCATATGACGGCTTTTTGCGCGGGGGCAACTGCGGCGGTTTATCTCTCCGCTGTGGCTGCGTGCGGGCCATGCCTTGCCAAGGCCGCAAGCTGGGACATGATCGCGGCATGAGAACACTTTGGACCGCCCTTCTCGGACTGCTTGCCCTCCTGCCCGCCGGCGCCCCCGCGCAGGAATTGCGCGGCCATGGCGGCCCGGTGCGGGCTGTCGCCGTCTCGCCCGATGGCAGGCAGGCTCTGACCGGCTCCTTTGACCAGTCGGCGATTCTCTGGAACCTCGCCAGCGGCAGCGCCGAAAAGGTGCTGCGTTTCCATCAAGGCGCTATCAATGCCGCGGTGGCTATCGCAGGGCTCGGCTTTGCGACCGGCGGCGAGGACGGCAAGGTCGCGCTCTGGCAGGGCGCCGCCGCGGATCCGGCGAAGGTTTTCGACGGGCACAAGGGGCCGGTCGCGGCGCTGGCGCTTTCGCCCGACGGAGCACAGCTCGCCTCCGCCTCCTGGGACGAGACAGTGCGGATCACCTCGCTCGCCGATGGTGCAGTGCGGGTGCTCGAAGGCCACAAGGGCCCGGTCAACGGCGTTGCCTTCCTGCCGGGCGGCGGGCTCGTCTCCTCCGGCTATGACGCGACGCTGCGAATCTGGCCGGCCGATGGCGGTGTGCCTGTCGTCATGACCGTGCCGGCACCACTCAATGGCGTCGTCGTCGCACCAGATGGCGAGATCGCCGTCGCAGCCGGCGATGGCCGCCTGCGCCTGTTCGGGGCGGATGGAACTGGGCGGGCCGAGATCGTCATCGGCGAGACGCCGCTGATCGCGCTCGCCATCTCGGCCGATGGCACGACGATCGCGGTCGGCGGGCTGCGCGGCCAGGTCGCGCTGGTCGAGCGCCGGACGCGGACGATCCGCGCCACGCTGATTGGACCCGGCCTGCCGGTCTGGTCGCTTGCCTTCCTGCCCGATGGACGCGAGCTCCTCTCCGGCGGGGCCGACCGGCTGGTCAGGCGCTGGAACGCAGTGACCGGCGAGCATATCGGCACTGTCGTGCCGCGGGCCGGGGAGGACGCGCTCGCGGCCTTCAAGGGCGAGCGCGGGGCCGAGGTCTTCCGCGCCTGCGCCGCCTGCCACACGCTGACGCCGGCCGATGGCAACCGGGCGGGCCCGACTCTGCACGGTATCTTCGGCCGTCGCATCGCCACCGCCCCGGGCTACGCCTTCTCGGCGGCGCTGAAGGACATGGACATCGTCTGGACCAAGGAGACGGTGTCCAGGCTGTTCGAGGTCGGTCCCAATGCCTACACGCCGGGCACCAAGATGCCCGAGCAGACGATCGGCTCGGCCGCCGACCGGCAGGCGCTGGTCGACTGGCTGGAGAAGGTGACGCGCTGAGCCAAAAGAAAAGGCGGCCCTCAGGCCGCCTTCTTGCCCGCGTCGAACGGGATCTCGATGTCGACGGCGAGGGTCGAGACCTTGGCGCCGCGCTCCATCTTGACGGTGACCTTCTCGTCGTCGATCTGCACGTGCTTGGCGATGACCCGCAGGATCTCCTCGCGCAGCTTGGTGACGAGGTCCGAACCGCCGACCGTGGCGCGTTCATGGGCGAGCAGCACCTGCAGCCGATCGCGCGCGGCAGGGGCCGACTGGGAGCGGGAAAACAGGCGACGGAAGTTCATGCCGCTTTCCTTCCGAAGATCTTGCCGAAGAAGCTGCGCTTTTCGCCGGGAACGGCGATCGGCAGGGTCTCGCCCTTGAGACGACGGGCCGCCTCGAAATAGGCGATCGCCGGGGCGCTGCGGTTGTCGGCGAGGGTGACGGGCGAGCCGACATTGGAGGCGCGCAGCACATCCATGCTTTCCGGGATGATGCCGAGCAGCGGGATCGACAGGATCTCGAGGACGTCGTCGACCTTCAGCATGTCGCCGCGCTCGGCACGGACCGGGTCGTAGCGGGTGAGCAGGAGATGCTTCTCCATGCGCTCGCCATTCTCGGCCTTGAGCGTCTTGGAATCGAGCAGGCCGATGATCCGGTCGGAATCGCGGACCGAGGAGACTTCCGGATTGGTCACGACGATGGCGACGTCGGCATGGCGCATGGCGAGAGTCGCGCCGCGCTCGATGCCGGCCGGGCTGTCGCAGATCACCCAGTCGAAGGCGGATTTCAGAGCGGCGATGACCTTCTCGACGCCTTCCTGCGTGAGATTGTCCTTGTCGCGCGTCTGCGAGGCGGCGAGCAGATAGAGTGTCTCGACCCGCTTGTCGCGGATCAGCGCCTGCGCCAGCTTGGCTTCGCCCTGGATCACGTTGACGAGGTCGTAGACCACCCGCCGCTCGGCACCCATGACGAGGTCGAGATTGCGCAGGCCGACGTCGAAGTCGACGACCACGACCTTGTCGCCGTTCTGCGCGAGCGCGGCGCCGAGTGCGGCCGAGGAGGTCGTCTTCCCGACGCCGCCTTTGCCCGATGTGACTACGATGACCTTGCCCATTGACCTCTCCCGTTGATGTGGACGCGCCGTCATTTCAGGCGAGTGATCCGACCTTGAATGTCTCGCCTTCCAGCCAGAACTGGACGGTCTTGCCGTGGAGGTCGGCCTCCAGGTCCTCGGCCGTCTTGTAGTAGCCGTCGATCGCGACGAGTTCCGCCTCGAGCTTGCGGCAGAAGATGCGCGCCGAGGCGTTGCCCATCGTGCCGGCCATCGCTCGTCCGCGGAGCGTGCCGTAGATGTGGATCGAGCCGCCGGCGATGACTTCGGCGCCCGATGCGACCGAACCGACGATGGTCACGTCGCCTTCGGTGAAGATGATCGACTGCCCCGAGCGCACCGGCTGGGTGATGACGATCGAAGGCGTCGCCTTCACGGGCTGCGGCTCGGCGGGAATCGCGACCTCTGCGGGCTCCGCGCTTTCCGCGACCGCGGCTTCCTGGACCGGCTCGGCGGTCGGGGCCTCGAAATCCGAGGCCTCGCGCCCGCCCGACATCGCCGGCGGCAGGTCCGGGCTCAGCCAGGACGGCCGCGCACCCTCGATGCCCATGATCCGCACCTTGCGGGTCGAGAGCTGGGCGACCAGATCGCGCAGCTGCTGGCGGTCGATCTCGAGCCCTTCGAGATCGAGAACCACTGGCCGTCGCAGGAAGAAACCGGCGGAGCGGCCGGCGAGATCGTCGAGCCGCGCCAGCCAATCCTCGAAGGGCAGCTCCGGGTTCAGCGTCAGCGCGAGATAGGACCGCCCCTTGAGGCGTATCGGCCGAGATTGGGTTAACACGTTGGTCATCTTGGTTAATTTTGCGTTTCCCGGATGTAGCCAGGGAATGGTTAACAAGCGGTAAAGCTTTTCGAGCTGACCTATCGGGAGGCGGTCGCTAAAGATCTCGCCTCAGAGAAGAAAATTATTTCTTTTCAGAATGATAGACAGAATTTGCAGTCCTATTGAAACCCTCCGGGGCGCGTCCCCTGGGGCTTCATTGGGCCGCTGCTCAGTGACCATGCGATCGTGCTGCACGGGGCAAGCATTTGCAGCGGCTTGCGCGGGCTTCCGCCGATCTCGGTCGAGCTTGCTCGGTCCGAGATCGGCGTGAAGCGGCGCAGCCGAGGGCAGACTGGAATCGGCAGCAATCCCTCGAATCGCCTCGGTCGGCTACGGCATTTGACATCGCCGCTACCGATCCCGACCGGAGCGGGAGGTTCGCCACTTGCCGTCTCCGGCCGCAGGCGGACATTCGCGCGAACAGCGGCTATCACCGGGGCTCGATCGGAGTGAATGATGGTTTCGACTCGCCCCACGCCGTCCGAGGCACTGGCTGTCGCGGAAGCCGTGCTCGCCTCGCGCTATGCCGATGCTGCCTTCGCCTTTGCGGCGGGGTCGATCATGCGTGGCCAGGGAACCTGGCTTTCCGACATCGATCTCGTGGTGGTCTACGACCATCTCGAAGCCGCCCGGCGCGAATCCTTCATCGCAGGCGGCTTGCCGATCGAGGCGTTCGTGCACGATCCCGAGACGCTCGCCTGGTTCGTCAATGCGGATGTCGCGCGCGGTTGCCCGAGCATTCTCAACATGGTCGCAGAAGGCGTGATCCTGGGGAGAGCGCATGATCGCGCCGCAGCCCTGCAACGGGATGTCGCGAGGCGGCTCGCGGAGGGGCCGCCGCCACTGGCCCAGGCACAGCTGAACGTGCTGCGCTACGAGATCACCGATGCGATCGACGATCTACGCGGCGAACGCAGTCCCGGCGAGACCATGGCGATCGGCGCCGCGCTGCATCCCCG
The DNA here is from genome assembly GCF_032464875.1 of Allobosea rubneri. NCBI lineage: Bacteria > Pseudomonadati > Pseudomonadota > Alphaproteobacteria > Hyphomicrobiales > Alloboseaceae > Allobosea > Allobosea rubneri. Next base: position 50,120 of record NZ_JAWDID010000035.1, on the reverse strand, counting down.
GCTGGCGGAACTCGCCTTGCGTGGGCGGGGGCGCTGGAACGGCACGGGAAAATGGGTGCCGCGACTGCTTCAGGCGGCCGATGCCGGCCTTGCCGACCGCTTCGAGGCGGCCTTTCGCGCCCTGTTCGCGGCGGGCGCTAGCGACCTCGTCATCGCGCTGGCCGAGCAGGAACTGGCGCCGCATGGCGGCCGGCTCTTCGATGGCGATTGCCGCGCAGCGTCCCCTGCCTGGCGCGCCTAGCGCGTCCCGGGCCGACCGATCCTGTTACTGCAGCGGGTCCTCGCCGCGTTCGGCGCGCTCGCGCAGATAGTCGTCGGTGGTCCGCACCGGCGGGCGCTGCGGCGCCAGATGCGGGTCGAAGCTCTCATTGACCACGACCTCGACCCGGCAATCCTCGCACATGCGCAGGATCGAGGCGCGCTTGGCGCCTTCGCCGGCGAACATCCAGTGCCGGTTCTCCAGCTTGGCGGCGATCTTCTCGATCGTGCTCTTGACGCCGAACGCCTTGCCGCAGGCGATGCAGTGGAACGGCTCCTCCTGCTTGAGCACCCTCCGGCCGGATTTCCAGGCATCGAAATCGATGCGCGGCTCCAGTGTGATCACCTTTTCCGGGCAGGTCGCGGCGCAAAGCCCGCATTGCACGCAGAGGTCTTCCTGGAAGCTCAGCGTCGGTCGCTCGGGATCGTCGCCGAGCGCGCCGACCGGGCAGGCGGAGACGCAGGCGAGACAGAGCGTGCAGCCATCGGCGTCGAGATTGACGGTGCCGAAGGGCGCGCGGGCCGGCATCGCCACGCTGCCGACCTGTTCCGGCGCTGCTGCATGAAGTTCGCCGACGACCTGGCGCAGCAGAGGGCGCCCGTCGCCCATCGGCCGGAAGCGCGCGGGGGTCGGCGCGGTCCGGCCCGGCGCGACCCGCGCGAGCGCCGCGGCGAGCGCCTCGGGATCGTCCGTCTCGATCAGCGCCGCGCGCGCCTCGCCGAAACCGAGCGCACCGGCGAGTGCGTTGGCATAGTCGAGATTGCGCGTGAGGCCGGAGAGATCGTGCTTCGGCTTTGCCCGCCCGAGCACGCGAACCGCCGCGGCGCCGAAGGCGAGCGCGGCCGCGAACGTCTCCATGCCGATCTGGGTGATCTCGTTGACGCGCAGCGGCAGGACGCGCGCCGGCAGGCCATCGCCATGGCGGGCGAGCGCGTCGATCAGCGGCTCGCCGTGATCGGCGTCATGCAGCAGCACGACGGGCTCGTGCCCGCCCGCCTCGGCATAGGTGACGAGCAAAGTACGCAGCTTCCGCAACAGCGCATCGGTAGGCGGCAAGGCGTAGGTCACCGCGCCCGTCGGGCAGACCGCGGCGCAGGCGCCGCAGCCGGCGCAGATCTCGGCGGAAATCGCGACATGGTCGCCGGCCGGAGTGATCGCGCCGGTCGGGCAGAGCTCGAGGCAGCGGGTGCAGCCCGTCCGGCTGGCGCGCGAATGGGCGCAGAGCCCCTCGCTCAGCGCGACATAGCGCGGCTTGTCGAATTCGCCGACGAGCTGGGTCGCCGCGAAGGCGAGGCGCTCGACCGCGGCGGGATCGCGCGGGTCGGCGCGCAGATAGCCGGCGCGCAGGTCTCCGGCGGGGAAGAGCGGGGTGCCGCCGCTGATGTCGATGACGACGTCGCAATGCGAGACCGCGCCGTTGCGCGGGGCTTCGAAGACCAGCTTCGCCCGGGAGGAAGGGGAGGGCGCGGCATAGTCGTCGACGCTGAGCTCGAAGGCGCCGAGCCAGCCGGTCGCGCGTCCGATCGTGCCTTTGAGCACCGGGAAATTGTCGAGCCGCGGCGGTGCGATCTCGCCCGGCCGCGTCAGCAGCACGGTGACGTCGAGATGCTCGGCGAGGCGCTGCGCCAGCGCGATCGCGCCGTCGTCGCGGCCATAGACCAGCGCCACGCCCTTGCTAGCGAGGGTGGTGAATGTGGCAGGCGGTAGCGGCTCGCTCGCGGCCGCGAGCAGCGCCGCCATTTTCGGGCCGGCGGATTTCGCCTCCCGCGACCAGCCCGCGGCTTCCCGGATGTTGGCGAAGACGAGGTCGCCGGCGTAGTCGAGATCGGCCGCCACTTCCTCGAACAATGGCGCTTCCTGGGTACAGGCGACGGTGATCGCCTCGCTCTTGGCGAGCATCTCCTGGAAGCGTTCGATCTGGCTGCGGCAAAGATGGCGGTGCTGGCTGATGCCGGCGCCCTTGCAGCCGCGCTGCAGGGCGGCGCCGTCGAGCGGCATCGTGTCCTCGCACGAGCAGACCATCAGCGTGCGTGCGACTTCGGTCATCGGGGCCGTATTCCTCGAAAGCTGGCGAGCGCGTCTTTCGTCGCCCTTGCGATAATCCATGCTTATATGGAATTGGAACGACTCCAAAGAAGCAAGTCCGCTTCGCACGGGTCGCAGGGATGCGGGAGAGATGGCGGCAGGGGTGGCTAGGTCGGACGATCTCAGGCGCGAACCGGTGTTGCCGCCGGGGTTTTCGCTGGTAACCCTGCGCGAATCCGGCGACGCCTTCGGCCATGCTCAGGCGATAGCGGCCGAGGCCGGCGCTGCGACCTTGGTCTGGGTGCGACGTTTCGACATCGTCGAATTCGCGGTCGTGCTGGAGCCGGACGCGATTCTCGCCGAGGCCCGGCTCGCCCATTATCTCGCGATGAATGCGCTTGCCGACGCGCTCGCGATCCATTCGCCGCCGGAGCGCCCGCTGCTGTTCCGCTGGCCCGATGCCCTGACCTATGATCTCGGCCTGATCGGCGGCGGCCGCCTGGCCTGGCCGGCGGATTGCCCCGAGAACCAGGTGCCGGACTGGCTTGTCTTCGGCGCCATGGTCCGCGCCACCACCATGTCACCCTTCCAGCCCGGGCAGACCGGCGTCGGCATGGCCGAGGAGGGCTTCGAAGAGGTCGATGCGGTCGATCTGATCGAGGCCTTCGCCCGCCATCTCATGCTCGGCGTCAGCCGCTGGCAGGAGGAGGGGGCCAAGCCGGCGGCGAGGCGCTGGCTCGACCGGCTGGAGAAGGTGACGGGCGTCCGCCATGGCATCGAGCCCAACGGCGATCTGGTCGCGACCTCGCAGCATGGCGTCGAGCGGAAGGGCCTCGTCGAGGCGCTGGCCAAGGTCGATTGGCTCGATCGCGAGAGTGGCGGGCCGAAGCTGTGAGCGCGATCGTCATTGCGAGGAACGAAGCGACGAAGCAATCCAAGGGCGGCAGAGCTCTATTCCTTCCTAGATTGCTTCGCTTCGCTCGCAATGACGGCCATTGCCGAGGCGTCGCGCCATGACGTCCCTCAAGCTTCCACGCGCCATCCGGCTCGACCCGTCCGACGGATTCGTCTTCCGTCGCGCGGCGGAGCCCGGCGAATGGCTGGTCAGCGGCTCCTTCCTGTTCGATCCGCAGCGCGTCGCGGAGTTCGATGCCAAGGGACGGGCCGCCTTCCGTTCCGGCTTCCTCGGGATCGACAGCTTCGGCTGGAGCACGCTCGCGGTCGTCACCGAAGCGACGGCGGAGGAATATGAGCAGGCCCTGCTGCTGCTCGCCGGGCGCTTCGTCGAGAAGCTCGGCGCTCCCGATCTTCCCACTGCACGGGCTGCGGCCGGCGAGGAACTCGCTTTCGCCGCCTCGCTCTGCGACCATCCCGCCCAGACCCTGCTCGCTTTGCATCGGACGCTGGAGGATGGCGAGATCCGCGAGCGCTTCCGGGTCCTGCTGCCGCGCGACGACCGGCCGAAGGACGCCTTCCGGGCCTTCGAATTCGTCGAGGTGGAGGGCGAGGACGAGGTCGTCGAGCGGGTCGATCTGATGAATCTCGGCAAGGGGAACGCGCCATGACGCATTTTTGGGCGAGCTCCGGCCATCTGCTGCTCGATCGTGAGCCGGGCGGCGGCCTCGTGGTCACCGATGATTTCCTGAAAGCCTATCTGGCGCGGCCGGAAGTGCTGCCGCCGGAAGAAGCTTGCGACGCCGAGCGAGCACTGCATGCCAGGCTGATGGCGTCGCCGCAGGCGGATGTCGGCGAGCGCGAGATCGCGGCGCTCGCCGATGCCGATGCGCGCGAGAACTGGCGCTTCCTGCTCGGCTGGCGCGACGGGCTGCTGGCGGCGCCGACGCTGGAAGCCGCCTATGCCGGCATCATCCGAAAGGGTGTCTCCGGCGTGCCGCCGCTGTTCCTCGACCAGCTCGTGCACGTCATCCTGCGCGCTGCGCTCGACGAAGAGGACGATCCTTTCGTTGTCCGCGCCGCCGAATGCCTGTTCCGGCCGCAGCGCGTCACCTTTCACGAGAACACCATCCTGCTGGCCGATGCCGAGATGATCGAGGGCCATGAGGCGGACCGACACGCCTCGCCGCTGCTCGCCATGCTGGGCGGGCCGGCTGCGACCGCGCTCGATCTCCTCAAGAGCGCCAATTCGGCGCAGTATTGGCAGCGCTCGGACGCCTTCGACATGGTGCTCGATCTCGGCGGCAAGCCTTCGGGTCGCGCCGCGCTCGGCCGGGCGCTGGCTCATTGGATTCGCCAGATGCACGGCTTCGACGTCGCGATCGAGGCGGTCGAGAGCGTCAAGGATGCCGACTGGCGTTGGTTCGTCGGGCTCGATGCGCAGGCGACCGCCGTGGGCAATGCACTCTGGCGCGGCGAGAGCCTGGAGCCGGAAGCCGCCTCGCGGCTGATCGCGCTCTACCGGCTCGACCTGCCGCCCGAGGTGCCGGTCGTGCCGGCGGCAAAGGGGCGGCCGGTCTATCTGCTGGCGGCGATGGGACAGGACAAGGTCCTGCGCCTGAAGCCGCAGAACCTCGTCGTCGGCCTGCCCCTGGCCGAGCACGAGATGGCGAACTGAGGAGGCTGCGATGACCCAGCTCTATCATGAGGTCGGCATCGTGGTGGAACGCCGCACCATCGACTCGCCCTGGGCCGACCATGCCTGGGCACCGATCGCGGTGCTTCCCGAACCGCCCGATCTCGCGCCCTGGGCGAAGCTCACCGGCACGCCGGAGCGCCAGCAATTCTATCTCGGCCCGGCGACCTTGACGCTGCATTCGGTCGACACTGCGCATTTCCGCGAGAACTTCGAGAGCGGGCAAGCCAAGCTCTGGGTCGCGGTCCGGCCGACCGGGATCGAGCCCGCGCTCGAAATGGTCGGCGTCACCGCCGACCCGTTCGAAGGCGAGGTCTTCTGCGAGAATGTCGACGATGTCGTCGAAGCCGTGCCGATGCCGGCCGCGGTCGCGCGGCTGGTGCTGGCCTTCTTCGAGGAGCACCATGTCGAGCGCGAATTCGTCAAGCGCAAGCGCTCCGAGCACGATCCGCGTAAGGGTGGCGGTCCCCGGCCGCGTCCCGGCCTCGAGCGCGGAGAGGGCTGATGGCCGCCCGCGGCGAGGGTGATGGGGACGACGGCTTCCTCGGCCGCTGGTCGCGCCGCAAGCGCGCAGCCGCCGCCGAGCAGGCCGCGCCGCCCGCTGCGCCCCTGCCGGTGCCGAGTTCCGCGCCGGAACCCGCCTTGCCGCCGGAGCCTGAGCCCGAAATGGTCGAGCCGCCCTCGCTCGATCTCGTCGACAAGGATTTCGACCTCGCGCACTGGCTGAAGCAGAACGTTCCCGAGAGCTGGAAGCGCGCCGCGCTGCGCCGGGCCTGGGAGAGCGATCCGGCGATCTCGGGCTATCTCGATCCGGCCCGCGACTATGCGCTCGACTGGAACACGCCGGGCGGCGCGCCGGGCTACGGACCTCTGAGCGCCTCGGACAATGTCGAGGAGATGATCGCCAACATCTTCGGCAAGCAGCCCGAGCCGGCTGCCGAATCGACCGTCGTCGATCCCGCGGCGGTGCGTGATGATGCCGCAGATGATCGACTTTCGTCTAACGAGGGCGTGGCCGGTGCCGTGGGTGCACCGCAGCAGGAGGACGCCGAGCCACCGCGGCAGCTGCCGTCACTTCGCCGCAGCGATGCGCCGGATGTAGCGAAAACTGTCGAAAATCCTTCTGAATTGCCGTCTCCGCCGGCCGCTGGCGCTGCTGCGGTGCGGGATGAGCCCTGGTCGCAGCCATCTATGGCCCGGCCGCGCCGGCGCGGTGGAGGGGCGACACCGCTCTAAGTTTCAGTTGAGAACAATTGAAATCTGCGGTGATAAGGGAGCATTATCACCGGCGCTCGAACGCGCCTGAAGACGCGGCAGCAGGGGGAGGTGGCATCGTCTATGCGGGACCAGGCTCTTGAACGGGCAATCGGAGCGGCAGGCGGGGTGAGGGCCCTGGCGCGTGCGCTTGGAGTCTCGCAGCCGGCGATCTCGAGCTGGAAGCGCGTTCCGGCCGACCGGGTGCTATCGGTCGAAGCCAGCACAGGCGTCCCGCGCGGCGAGCTTCGGCCCGATCTTTACCCGCAGGAGCCGATCATCGTTTCCTCGACGACGCCGGAGCTCGACGAGATCGACGCGGCCCGGGCCGATGAATGCGAGCTGATCGGTGCCCTGCTCTGGCGTGCGCCGACGGCCGAGACACTGGCGGCGCTGCAGGGCCTGCGCGGCGACGCGTCGCCGCTGGGCATGGCCCATCTCGCTCTGGCCGAAGCTGCGGCCGAGACGACGCCGGAGGCGGTGCGCGACGAGTTCTTCGAACTCTTCATCGGCGTCGGCCGCGGCGAGCTCCTGCCCTATGCCTCCTACTACATGACCGGCTTCCTGCATGAGCGCCCGCTGGCGCTGGTGCGCGAGGATATGGGCAAGCTCGGGCTTGCCCGCGACGAGCGTGCCGGCGAGCCGGAAGACCACATCGCCGTGCTGATGGACATCCAGGCCCAGCTGATCCGCGGCGAGGCCGCCGGCGAGGGCGTCGATGAGCGCTCCTTCTTCGAGCGCCACATCCAGCCCTGGGGCGAGCGCTTTTTCGCCGATCTCGAGGTTGCCCGGACGGCGCGTTTCTACCGCGCCGTCGGCCGGGTCGGCAGCCTCTACCTTTCGATCGAGATGCAGGCCGCGAGCCTGCCCGCATGATGAAGCCCGGCGCGGAGGAGACGACGATGTCGCAGAAGAGCAAGGAAACGGGGCTCGACCGCCGCAACTTCTTCAAGGCGCTCGGTGCTGGCGCCACTGCGGCTGTCGCGCCCGTTGCCGTGACGCCGGCCGCTGCCGTCGACCCGGGCAAGGAAGAGACGAAGTCCCGCTATCGCGAGACCGACCACGTCAAGAACTACTACCGCACCAACCGCTACTGAGGAGGCTGGCGTCATGCTGATCAAGCGCAAATCCGGCGATGTCCAGCGCGGCCGTCTCCAGTCCGCTCTCGGTGGGCTCGCCGCCGGGGTGATGGACCGCCGCTCCTTCCTGCGCCGCTCCGGCCTCGTTGCGGGCAGCGTCGCGGCTGCCAGTGCCCTGCAGATCGGCGCGGTCCGCAAGGCCGAGGCGGCGAGCCCCGGCCCGGCGACCGGAACCAAGATCGTTAAGAACGTCTGCACCCATTGCTCGGTCGGCTGCACCGTCAAGGCCGAGGTTGCCAACGGCGTCTGGGTCGGCCAGGAGCCTGCCTGGGAAAGCCCGATCAACCGCGGCACGCACTGCGCCAAGGGCGCCTCCGTGCGCGAGCTCGTCCATGGCGACCGCCGCATCAAGTACCCGATGAAGCTGGTCGACGGGAAGTGGCAGCGCCTGTCCTGGGATCAGGCGGTCAGCGAGATCGGCGACAAGATGATGGAGATCCGCGCCAAGTCCGGCGCCGATTCCGTCTATCTGCTCGGCTCCGCCAAGTTCTCCAATGAAGGCTCCTACCTCTTCCGCAAGTTCGCGGCATTCTGGGGCACCAACAACGTCGATCACCAGGCGCGCATCTGCCACTCGACCACGGTCGCGGGCGTTGCGAACACCTGGGGCTACGGCGCCATGACCAACTCCTACAACGACATCCGCAACTCGAAGACCGTGCTCTTCATGGGCTCGAATGCCGCCGAGGCGCATCCGGTCTCGATGCAGCACATTCTGGCGGGCAAGGAGACCCAGCGCGCCAACGTCATCGTCTTCGACCCGCGCTTCACCCGCACGGCGGCGCATGCGACCGACTATGTCCGCTTCCGCTCCGGCACCGACATCGCGGTGATCTGGGGGCTGATGTGGCACATCTTCCAGAACGGCTGGGAGGACAAGGCCTTCATCGCCAGCCGCGTGCACGGCATGGACGACGTCCGCAAGGAGGTCGAGAAATACGATCCCAAGACCGTCGAGGACATCACCGGCGTTCCCGCCGAGCAGATGAAGCGCGCCGCGCAGACCTTCGCCACGGTCAAGCCCGCCACCTTCGTCTGGTGCATGGGCGTCACCCAGCACTCGGTCGGCACGGCGAACGTCCGCGCCATCTGCAACCTCCTGCTCGCGACCGGCAATGTCGGCGCCCGCGGCACCGGTGCCAACATCTTCCGCGGCCACTGCAACGTGCAGGGCGCGACCGATTTCGGCCTCGATGTCTCGAACCTGCCTTGCTATTACGGGCTGGTCGAGGGCGCCTGGCGCCATTGGGCCCGGGTCTGGAACGTCGATTACGACTATTTCGTCTCGCGTTTCGACGAGGTTCCGGCCAAGGGCGGACGCCCCGCGCGCACGCGCAAGGCCAATATGGAGACCTCGGGCCACACCTCGACCCGCTGGTTCGACGCGGCCAATCTGCCGGCCGAGCAGGTCGACCAGATGGACACCCTCAAGGCCATGTTCGTCATGGGCCATGGCGGCAACACCATCCCGCGCATGCCCGATGCGGTGAAGGGGCTGGAGAAGCTCGATCTTCTCGTCGTCTGCGACCCGCACCCGACCAACTTCGTCTCGCTGGGCGGCCGCAAGAACGGCACCTATATCCTGCCGATCTGCACGCAGTTCGAGACCTCGGGCTCGCGCACCTGCTCGAACCGCTCGCTGCAATGGGGCGAGAAGGTCGTCGAGCCGATCTTCGAATCCGCCAGTGACTACGCGGTCATCTACAAGCTCTCGCAGAAGCTCGGCTTCGCCGAGGCGATGTTCAAGCCCTACGAGATGGTGCAGGGCAAGATCGGCCCCGAGCCGACCGCCGAGTCGATCCTCAAGGAGATCAACCGCGGTGGCTGGTCGACCGGCTACACCGGCCAGTCGCCGGAGCGGCTGAAGCTGCACATGGCCAACCAGGACAAGTTCGACCTGGTGACATTGCGCGGCGCCAAGGGCTCGCCGGTCGAGAATGATTTCTACGGCCTGCCCTGGCCGTGCTGGGGCACGCCGGAGTTCAAGCATCCCGGCACGCACATCCTCTACAACACCTCGCTCGAGGCCAGGGATGGCGGCGGCACCTTCCGCCCGCGCTTCGGCCTGACCCGCGAGCGCACCCTGCCCGATGGCAGCAAGGTCAACGACACCCTGCTGGCCGAGGGCGGCTCGTTCTCGCTCAACTCCGAGATCAAGGACGGCTACCCCGAGTTCACGATGGGCGTGCTGAAGAAGCTCGGCTGGGACAAGGACCTGACGCCGGCCGAGATGGAAGTCATCACCGGCATCGGCGGCAACAACATCGACGCGGTCTCCTGGTCGATCGACCTGTCCGGCGGCATCCAGCGCGTCGCGATGGAGCATGGCTGCGTGCCCTATGGCAACGGCAAGGCGAGAGCCAATGCCTGGAACCTGCCCGACCCGGTGCCGACCCATCGCGAGCCGATCTACTCGCCGCGCGTCGATCTGGTGGCGAAGTGGCCGGCCCGGCCCGACGAGCGCACCTTGCGCATTCCCAACCTGCACACCTCGATCCAGAAGGCGGCGGTCGAGAAGGGCATCGCCAAATCCTTCCCGATCGTCCTCACCTCGGGCCGCCTCGTCGAATACGAGGGTGGCGGCGAGGAGACGCGCTCGAACAAGTGGCTGGCCGAATTGCAGCAGGACATGTTCGTCGAGATCAATCCTGCCGATGCCAGCGAGCGCGGCATCCGCGACGGCGCCTTCGTCTGGGTCTCCGGTCCGGAGAATGGCTCGAAGGCGAGGGTCAAGGCCCTAGTCACCGACCGTGTCGGCAAGGGCGCGGCCTTCATGCCCTTCCATTTCGGTGGCGTCTTCCAGGGCGTCGACCAGCGCGGGAATTACCCCCCGGGGCTGGACCCGATCGTGCTCGGCGAGTCCGTCAACACGGTCACCACCTATGGCTACGACCCGGTGACGGGCATGCACGAAGGCAAGGTGACGCTTTGCCAGATCGCGGCGGCGTGAGGAGGCACTGAACCATGGCCCGGATGAAATTCCTCTGCGACGCCGATCGCTGCATCGAGTGCAACGCTTGCGTCACCGCCTGCAAGAACGAGAACGACGTGCCCTGGGGCATCAACCGCCGGCGCGTCGTCACCATCAATGACGGCAAGCCGGGTGAGCGATCGGTCTCGATGGCCTGCATGCATTGCACCGACGCACCTTGCGCCGCGGTCTGCCCCGTCGACTGCTTCTACACCACGGCGGATGCCGTGGTGCTGCACAACAAGGATCTCTGCATCGGCTGCGGCTATTGCTTCTACGCCTGCCCGTTCGGCGCGCCGCAATATCCGAAGCTCAGCAACTTCGGTTCGCGCGGCAAGATGGACAAGTGCACCTATTGCGCCGGCGGCCCGGAAGCCGATCTCTCGCCGGCCGAGTTCCAGAAATACGGCTCGAACCGTCTGGCCGAGGGCAAGCTGCCGCTCTGCGCCGAAATGTGCTCGACCAAGGCGCTGCTCGCCGGTGACGGCGAGATCATCGCGCAGATTTACAAGGAGCGTGTGGTCAAGCGCGGCTACGGTTCCGGCGCCTGGGGATGGCAGACCGCCTATCGGGAAACCATCGCCATCTGACTTCTGGGGGGAGGGGCGTGCCACGGCCGGAAAGGTCGGGTGCGTTCCCCCTCAGTTCTGCTCCGCCTTCGCGAAAGGACGCCGCAATGTCGTTCGGTGCTCATCTCCGCTTCCTGCTCAGCGGGCTTCTGCTCGCGTTGGCGCTCGCCGTCGCGGCTCCCGCCAGCGCCCAGCAGGTCAACCCGACCGCCAATTCCGTCCGGGAACAGCAGTTCCTCGACGCGCTGAAGCAGAATCCGTCCGCGGAACTGCGCGGCCGGATCACCATCCCGGACACCAGGGCCGCCACGCTGGAGCGTCCGGCCGGGCGTGACTGGCGTGCCTTCCATCAGGGCACCATGACCCGCATCGGCGCCGTTGCAGTGCTCGGCATGCTGGTCGTGCTGACCGCGTTCTACCTGTTCCGCGGCCGGATCAGGATCGAGGCCGGCCCTTCCGGCCAGACGATCACGCGCTTCAACGGCTTCGAGCGCTTCATGCACTGGCTCACCGCCGGCTGCTTCATCATCCTGGCGCTGTCGGGGCTGAACGTCACCTTCGGCAAGGCGCTGCTGCTGCCGCTGATCGGGCCGCAGGCCTTCACCAATCTCTCGGTGGCGGCCAAATGGTCGCATAATTTCCTGGCCTGGCCGTTCATGCTCGGCGTCGCGCTGATGTTCCTGGTCTGGATCAAGGACAACATCCCGAACCTCGGCGATCTGCGCTGGTTCGCGGCGGGCGGCGGCCTGATCGGCAAGGGCCATGCGCCGCCGGCGCGGCGCTTCAATGGCGGCCAGAAGGGGATCTTCTGGGCGGTGGTGCTCGGCGGCGCGGCGCTCTCGGTCTCCGGCATCTACCTGCTGTATCCGAGCTTCTCGGGCGGCGTGCTCGACATGCAGTTCTGGAACGTCGTCCATGGCGTCGTCTCCGTGCTGATGATCGCGGTGATGCTGGCGCACATCTATATCGGCTCGATCGGCATGGAAGGCGCGTTCGACGCGATGGGCTCGGGCGAGGTCGATCTCAACTGGGCGAAGGAGCATCATGCGCTCTGGGTCGCCGAGGAAATCGAGAAGGGCCGGGCGCCCGGCGCCACCCTGCAGCCGGCGGAGTGACAATCGGCGCGCTTGACCCGCAAGGGTGATCCGCAGGATGACAGCCGGGCGCGTTTCGCGCCCGGTTCTGTTTTGGGGATGTCGTTGTCGATGCGCGTGATCGGGCTGGCGGGCTGGAGCGGAGCCGGCAAGACGACCCTTCTCACCCGGCTGATCCCGGAATTCGCCAATCGCGGCATCGCCGTATCGACGATCAAGCACGCCCACCACGCCTTCGACCTCGACACGCCGGGCAAGGATTCCTGGGCCCATCGCGAGGCCGGCGCCTCGGAGGTCTTGATCTCCTCGGCAAGGCGCTGGGCGCTGCTCCACGAATTGCGGGACGAGCCGGAGGCCAAGCTGCCCGAATTGCTCGCCCGGCTCTCGCCGGTCGACCTCGTCATCGTCGAGGGCTTCAAGCGCGATCCGCACGCCAAGCTCGAAGTCTATCGGGTCGCGAACGGCAAGCCGCCGCTGCATCCGCAGGACGCCAGCATCGTCGCGGTGGCGAGCGACACGCCCTTCCCGCAGGCCGGCCGGCCCGTGCTCGGGCTCGACGATATCCCGGCGATCGCCGATCTTCTGTTCGCCCGCGCCCAGCCATTGGCTGAGGTGCTGGAGCGGGCGCGCGAGGAGGCCTGAGATGGCGCAGCTTAGCGAGGACGCCAAGGTCTTCGGGCCGTTGATGACGATCGAGCAGGCGGCCGCGCTCGCTGCTGAACGCATCAGCCCCGTCTCTGGGATCGAGACCGTTCCGCTCGAGCGGGCCGACGGCCGCGTGCTGGCCGCCGATGTCGCGGCGCCCCGCGACCTGCCGCCCTTCGCCAACTCTGCGGTCGATGGCTATGCGGTGCGCTTCGCCGATCTCGCTCCGTCCGGTGATACTCGGCTGCCGCTCTCGGGCCGGGTCGCGGCAGGAGCCGACGCCGCCGGTCTCATCGTCGCCGGCTTCGCGGTTCGCGTCTTCACCGGCGCGCCTATGCCCGCCGGCGCGGACACCGTCTTCATGCAGGAGGACGTCGCGGTGGAGGAGGGCTTCGTGCGCCTCCCAGCCGGGCTGAAGCTAGGCGCCAACGCCCGCCCGGCCGGCGAGGACGTCGCCACAGGCGCACCGGTTCTGGCTGCCGGCCGCCGGCTGCGCCCGCAGGATCTCGGCCTGCTCGCCGCTCTCGGCCTCACTGAGGTCGCGGTGCGCCGCCGTGTCCGGGTCGCGGTGTTTTCGACCGGCGACGAACTGAACGAGCCCGGCACCCCGCTACCGCCGGCCGGAATCTATGACGCCAATCGCAGCGTGCTGCGGGCGCTGGTGGCCCGAGCCGGGGCCGAGGTCATCGATCTCGGCATCCTCAGGGACGAGCCTTCGAGCCTCGGCCAGCGCTTGCGCGCCGCGGCGCGCGATTGCGACCTGATCTTGACCTCGGGCGGCGTCTCCACCGGCGAGGAGGACCACGTCAAGACGGCGGTCACGCAGGTTGGCGAACTCGCCTTCTGGCGCATCGGCATCAAGCCAGGCCGCCCGGTCGCAATGGGACTGATCGACGGCAAGCCTTTCCTCGGCCTGCCGGGTAACCCCGTCGCTGTCTTCGTCACCTTCGCCTTCGTCGCCCGGGCGGTCATCGCGCTGCTCGCCGGTACGACGCCAGCGCGCCCGCAAGCCCTGCCGGTCAGGCTGGACTTCCCCTATCGCAAGAAGGCCGGCCGGCGCGAATATGTCCGCGTCTCGCTGGCGCCGGGCGCCGACGGCATTGCGGTCGCCAGCAAGCACCCGCGCGATGGCGCCGGTATTTTGACCTCGCTGACCGAGACCGACGGTCTGGTGGAACTAGCCGAGGAACTGACCTCGTTGGCGCCGGGAGCGATAGCGCCTTTCTTCGCCTATGATCTCCTGACCGTTTGAGACTGGCCCGTCCTGCCGGCATGCCCGCGCCGCTGTGTGGCGCTGGCATGCGCACCGGCTCAGTCGCGGCGGAAGATCGTCGTCGCCAGCCAGCCGAAGAGCAAAGCGAGCGCGGCCGTCGCGAGACCGTAGAGCAGCGGCCGCTCATGCGCCGCCGAGGCCAGGCTCTGTTCCATCCCGGTCTTGACCACCTCGAAGTTGGTGGTCTGGCGCGCCAACGCCGCTCCGCCCGCATAGAGCACGATCTCGATCTCGTAGGAGCCGGTCGGCGCGGTGGCGGGCACGTTGATCGGGGCGCTGAACAGCGTCGGCGAGAGGAAGGTGACGCCGCGTTCGTTCTCGGCGTAGAGCCCCTTGTCCTCCATGATGCGGATCAGCGCATCGCGATACGGGCCGATCCCGAACTCGAACACGTTGGTGGCCGGCGTTCTCTGCGCGTTGGCAAGTCCGACACGCTCGCGCCGTGCGGCCTCTTCCGACAGGATTTCGGAGATCGGCCGGTTGGTCGAGACCGTCAGAAAGACCGGACGTTCGGGGAAACGGCGCTGCTGGCGGTTGACCCAGAGCGGACCGACCCTTTCCTTCTCGCGCACGATCAGCATTCGCGGCGGGCCGCGCACGGTGACGACGATGTCGTAGGGGTCGGCGCGGCCGGCGGTACGCCCCTCGCGCTCGACCAGGCCGAAGACCGTGAGCTGGTCGCCGGTATAGTTCGAGGTGATGGCGATCTGGTGTGTCGACAGCGCCGCGATCAGCGTCTCTGCCTTTGCCGGCTGACCGGCGGCGAGCGCGAGCCCCGCCGCGAGCAGCGCGTTGCGGAGCCAGCTCATCGCGCGCTCTCCGGTATGACCACCGAGAAGGGCTCGGTCGGCGGCAGGAAGAGCTCGATGGCGAAGCGCAGCCCGACCGAGAGGATCAGCAGGGCCAGCAGCAGCCGGAACGAACCGACATTGAGGTTGCGCGCTGCCCGTCCGCCGAATTGTGCGCCGATCACGCCGCCGATCAGCAGCAGGATCGCCAGCACGATGTCGACCGACTGGTTGGTGACGGCATGCAGCACCGTGGCGCCGGTCATTGTGATGAGGATCTGGAACAGCGAGGTGCCGACCACGACGGCGGGCGGCACCCGGAAGAAATAGAGCAGCGCCGGGACCAGGATGAAGCCGCCGCCGACGCCGAGCACGGCGCCGATGAAGCCGATCACGATCGCCAGCCCCGCGATCGGGATTACGCTGGCATAGAGCTGCGAGCGGTAGAAGCGCATGCGCCATGGCAGGCCCATCCAGGCCGGGTGCATGCCGGCCCGCCTGCGCAGGCGGGCGGGCTTGCCCTGCCGGTCACGCAGTGCGGCACGCACCGCATCGAACAGCATCAGGCCGCCGATGCAGGTGAAGAGCGTGACATAGGCCAGGGTGATGACGAGCTCGAGCTGGCCGAGGCGGCGCATCGAGTTGAAGAACAGAACGCCGAGAATCGTGCCGACGATACCACCGCCGACTAGGACGCTGCCTAGCTTCAGATCGAGCGCGTTTCGTCGCCAATAGGTCAGCACACCGGTCATCGACGATCCGGCGACCTGGGCCGCCACAGTCGCGACCGCCACGGCCGGCGGGATGTCGAGAAAGATCAGCAGCGGTGTCAGCAGGAAGCCGCCGCCGACGCCGAACAACCCGGAAATGAAGCCAACCGCGCCGCTCAGGCCCAGAACGAGCAGGATACTGATCGGCAACTCTGCGATCGGAAGATAAATCTGCACCCTTCTCAACCCTGTCAGCCGGCGCGACGCTTCCCATGCGAAGGCGTCGAAACGGTGACGCTAGAGCAAAATCCCTTTCAGATTGCTTTGCTCTGAGAAGATTTCGCTCGCCGAGCCGCGCTTCTTTTGCGCGCGCATCAGCCGCGTGTCGGCTTGGCCGGCTTCCTGGCTGCTGCTGCCGGGGTGTCTTCCCAGCCCTTGGCGGGGGCTGCGACCTCGTTGGCGAGCGCCTCCAGAGGCTTCGGCTTCCAGGCCTCGACCGCTGCCTTGGCGGTGGCAAGGTCGGCTGCGGACAGGCGGCCGGCGACTTCGTCGCGCTTGCGGCCGGCATCCTCGTCGCCCTGCGCCGCCGCGATTGCGAACCAGCGATAGGACAGGCCGAGATCGGCCGGAGCGCCGAGCCCGCGCCCGAGCAGGACTGCGAGGTTGTACTGGCTGTCGCGGACCCCGAACTCGGCGGCACGGCGGAACCACTCCGTCGCGGTCGCATAATCGGGCTTGCCGTTGGCGCCCTCGGCATAGAGCACGGCGAGATTGTGCATCGCCTTGGCGTTGCCGCGCTCGGCGGCACGCGAATACCAGAGCCGGGCGAGCGAGGCGTCGCGGCTCGTGCCGATGCCCTTCTCGAACATGTTGCCGAGGCGGAACTGTGCCGGAGCCAGCCCCGCGACCGCGGCCCGCTCGAACAGGTGCAGCGCGAGCTTCGGGTCGCGGCCGGCGCCGGGCTTGTCGACCGCCAGGGCCGCGAGCTCGTAGACGGCCCGGGCATCGCCGGACTGTGCCGCCTTGCGCATGCCGCTCGTTCCGAGCGTGGCCGGGATCTCGTTGAGGCCGGTCACGCTCTCGGGCGGCTCGGCGGCGGTGGCGGGCGGCAGTGCCGCGACCATCGGTGCGGGCGCGGCGCTGGCTTCCGCCTGCGGAGCCGGGCCCGTCTGCGGCGCGGCCAGAGCCTGGGTGGTGCCGAGCTGGATCGGCGCCAGGATGGCGTTCTGGTCCTTGCTCGGCGCCGCCGATGCGGTCGTCTCGACGCTGTCCTTTTCTGCAGCCGCGGGGGGCGGCGTGATCTGCGCAGACGCGTTGGCGACCTGCTTCTTGGCATCGCTCGCCGGCGGGCCGGACAGGACATGGGCGGCGCCCATGGCGAGGATGACTGCGGCCAGACCGAGCAGCAGAGGCCGGCGGCGCTTCTCCATGATCTCCTTGAGGCGCCCGCCCGTCGGGGCGGACTTGCCGGGCTTGGCCGGCTCGGGCGTCACGACGGGGGCGGCGTTTGCCGCTTCCGAGGCAGCCTTGGCCGAGCGCCGTGCCGCCGCGATCAGGCTCTGGCGGACCGATTGCTGGTCGCTCGGAGCCGTGCTCGCCTCGACACGCGGGCGACCGGAGCCCGGCTCGAGCGGCACGTCGAAGGCGGCTGCAGGCCCGCGCGAGGCGACGAGCCGCTCTTCGGTCTTGGCGCCGAGCTGGGTGGCAGGCGGCATGGTCGCCGTGTCGATGGTCCGGGCGCGCGGCGGCAGCGGCGGCACGCTGCGCGCGCCCTGGCCACGTTCGCCGCCGAGCTCGGCTTCGAGGCTCGCCAGCCTGGCGATCACCGTCTCAAGGGTCTGATGGACGGCGCCGATCGCATCCTGGGTCTGGCGGCCCGAGGAAACATGCGTGTCGCGCAGGCCCGTGACCAGGTTGCTGAGCTCAGCGAAGCCAGCCCCGCGCGTCGGCGCGATGTCCGCCATCGCTGCTCGGGCAGCGCGCTCCGCGGCGGCGGCGGTGTCCTCGCGCATCGACTGCAGATGGACCACGAGGTCCTGCAGGGTCCGCTCGATGCCGGTCTCGGCCGAGCGGGTCGCAGCCGCCTCGTCGAGCCGGTGGGCCAGACCCGCGATCTGCTGCTCGAGCGCATCGAAGGAGTCCGAACCGGCGCCGGGGCGTCCGGCTTCGTCGATCTTGCCGGCGAGCTGACGCAGCATGTCCTCGACCGGCCGCATGTCGACCTGGGCCACCGGCACGCCGCCATCGTCGACGATGCGGGCGAGGCTGCTGGACGCCGCGAGCGCGTCGATCCGGCCGGCGAGGGCCTCGATCTGCTTCTCGACATTGGACGGGCCCTGGCGGGCGATGGTCTCGAGCTGGTGCTGAAGCGCGTCGATACGCTCGTCGAGCGG
Source organism: Allobosea rubneri (assembly GCF_032464875.1). Lineage (NCBI taxonomy): Bacteria > Pseudomonadati > Pseudomonadota > Alphaproteobacteria > Hyphomicrobiales > Alloboseaceae > Allobosea > Allobosea rubneri. The sequence continues at coordinate 32,410 of NZ_JAWDID010000035.1, read as the reverse complement.
ATTCGCGGAGCGATCCGCGAGGCTCTCCAGCCGGATCACCAGCGCTTCGATGCGGCCCGAGAGCTCGTTCGAAGCCGGACGGCCCATGGCATCGAGCTCGTCGAGTCGGGCGATGAGCTGGTTGACCTGGCCGTCGATGACCGAGGCCTTCATCGAGGGCAGCGTCTCGATCTTCTGCGCCAGCGACTCGACCTGGCGCGAGAGCGCGAGCAGGGGCGCATTGTCGCCGGACCGCTCACGCGAGCGGTCGCTCAGCAGGGTGTCGCGCACATCCTCGATGGCGAGCGAGAGATTGCGGAGTTCGCGCCCGTCCGGCTGCGCGTCGCGCAGGCGGCCGATCTCGGAGGAGAGGGAGGAGAGCTGTTGCGAGAGGTCGTCGAGGCGCCGGCCGTCGGTGCCGGCGGACATCAGGTCGCGCAGCTCAGCGATCTCGCGCAGCACAGGCGCGATCGCGGCGCGATCGCCGCCGCGGGCGACGAGAGCGTCGACCTTTGCGGCGAGATGCGCGATCTCGAGCTCGAAGCGGCTGAGGCCGTCCTGCGAGCGGTTGTCCGACAGGCGCGTGATCTCCGCCTCGATCCGCGCCAGCGGCTTCAGGACGGGGGCGAGCCGGTCGCGGCCGTCGAGCCGCTCGAGGCGCGAGCCGAGATCGCCGATCGCACGTTCGAGCGGCTGGAAGGCGGCGCGCTGCTCCTCGATTCGGGCGGCAGGCGAGACGACGGGCTGGGCCGGCGCGATGCGGGCGCTGAGATGGCGCAGATCCTCGCGCAGGCCGGCGAGCGTCTGCGCCGCATTGCCGCGGTCATGATTGCTGCGCTCATGGGTCGCAGGCGCGTCCGGTTCGCCGTCGAGCGTGCGCTGGCGAGAGCGGATGTCGGAAACAGCCGCTGCCAGCCCGTCGCGGGTGAGGAAGGGGCGCGCCTGGGCAGCCGGCGGCGGCGTCGGAGCGGCGGCCTTGCGGCTAGCTTCCGCCGTCTTGCGTTCGATCTCCGCGATGCGCTCGCCCATCGTCTTGATCGCGTCGGCGATGACGTTGGTGGCGCGCTCCTGTCGTTCGGCGGTGGCGCGCTCGCCCATCGACAGCCGGTTTTCGGTCTTCTCGATCCATTTGGCGATCGAATCGAGGGCGCCGGCGGTCTTGGTGCCGGTGTCGCGCGTCAGGCGCTCGGCCATCGCGGCCTGGGTGATGAAGGCGTCGATCCGCTCGCGCGACAGCTCGGGTGCTGCTTTCGGCGCGGGAGCGGGCGCGGGCGTGCTGGCGGTCTGCATCTCGCCCTGCGAGAGCCTGGCGAGGCGCTCCGAGAGCGCGGCAATGTCGAGCTGTTCGGTCTGGGGCGGCGGGGCTGCGTCGCTCTCGGCCTCGTCCCGGATCTTGTTGTCGAGCCATTCGCCGAGCGTCATGCCCGCGCGGCGCGCAGCGGCCTTTGCCGCGTCGCGGGTACGCGGGTCAACGCCCTTCACGCTCCAGGGCAGGCTAGTCGCCATTGTCACGCTCGCCTACGGGGCCGGTCCTCACTCCGGGATGCGCAGCCCCCTGCGCCGCAGCTTCCCTTCGCGACACCATGAAACGTGAATGTCCGGTTGCCGCGGGCATTCGTCATGGTCGCGCTACCGACTTTTCGCAGTCACGGTAAACGGACGGTTAAGAAACCGGCCACGGAGGTTAATTTTCTGGAAACAGCCCCCGAAAAAGGCCGCCTGGGCGGTCTACGTAACGGTAACTTACCTACGGAGAGGGGGAAATTACCTGACGTAAGGGAGTGTTGCGCCTTATGTCCCGCCGCAATACGGATCGCTGCAGCCATCGCAGCCGCCTCAGCGCCGTTGCCCCAAAACGTCCTTCGAGGATCACATATGTCGCGCCAAAGCTCCGCTCTGGCGGCCGCTTCAGTTCATGACGGCCGTAACCCGATTCCCGCCAACGAGGCGTCCAACGACGCTGCCGGCGGCTTCACCATCAGCGACCTCGCCCGCGATTTCGGCGTAACCCTGCGCACGCTGCGCTTCTATGAATCGCGTGGCCTGCTCTCGCCGGCCCGCTCCGGCATGACCCGGATCTATTCCGGCCGCGATCGCGCCCGCCTCGCTTTGATTCTCAAGGGCAAGCAGCTCGGCTTCACCCTCGTCGAGATTCGCGCCATGCTCGCCAATGAGGAGAGCAAGGGCAGCGAGGGCGAGGAGAAGTCGGCCTCCGTCGGCGGCCTGCAGCTCACCCGCACCCAGATCGCCGAGCAGCTCGAGCTGCTGCGCACCCAGCGCACCGAGATCGAGGCTGCGATCGCGGAGCTCGAAGGCACGCTCGCCCGCCTCGGCGCCTGATCTGCCGCGCTGCGGCCATTGGCCGCCAGCCATCGTTGTGACGCCTCGGACCCCAGGGTCCGGGGCGTTTTTCGTTTGCCGGTCGTGTGAAGCTGGATAGCCTGCGCCCTGCGAGCTAGCCTTCGGCCTAAAAATCCCGGGCTCCCCCTTGGCAAGGGACGGCATAATAGTTTATATATGAACTATCTCGGGGCGCCGCCGCCATCTTGAGCCGGCAGGCTGCCTCGCCAGAATGCGACCATCTTGCAGGGAGGATGAGATGCCGGTCTACAAGGCCCCCGTTGAGGACACGCTGTTCCTCCTGAACGACGTCTTCCAGTTCGAGCGCTACAACAATCTGCCGGGCTTCGCCGACGCGACGCCGGACCTGGTCGAGGCCGTGCTCGGCGAAGGTGCCAAGCTCTGCGAGGAGGTGCTCCAGCCGCTGAACCATTCCGGCGACCAGGAAGGCTGCAAGCGCAACGCCGATGGTTCGGTGACGACGCCGAAGGGCTTCAAGGAAGCCTATCGCGCCTATTCCGAGGGCGGCTGGATCGGCCTCGCCATGGATCCGGAATATGGTGGGCAGGGCCTGCCGTACACGCTCGGCGCGGTGATGAACGAGTACGCCTCGGCCGCCAACATGGCCTTCGCCATGTATCCTGGCCTGACCATGGGCGCGATCGCGGCGCTCTATGTCCATGGCTCCGACGAGCAGAAGCGCGCCTATCTGCCGAAGATGATCGAGGGCGCCTGGTCGGGCACGATGAACCTGACCGAGCCGCATTGCGGCACCGATCTCGGCCTGATCAAGGCCAAGGCCGTGCCGAATGGCGACGGTTCCTACGCGATCACCGGCACCAAGATTTTCATCTCGGCCGGCGAGCAGGACATCACCGAGAACATCATCCACCTCGTGCTCGCCCGGATCGAGGGCGCGCCGGCCGGCGTCAAGGGCATCTCGCTCTTCGTCGTGCCGCGCAATGCGATCGGCGCGGACGGCAAGGTCGGGGAGAACAACAAGGTCTCCTGCGGCTCGATCGAGCACAAGATGGGCATCCACGCCAATTCGACCTGCGTGATGAACTATGACGGCGCGCAGGGCTGGCTGATCGGCACCGAGAACAAGGGCCTCAACGCCATGTTCGTGATGATGAACGAGGCCCGCCTCGGCGTCGCGATCCAGGGCCTGGCCCAGTCCGAGGTCGCCTATCAGAACGCCGTCGCCTACGCCAAGGACCGCCTGCAGGGCCGCTCCCTGACCGGCGTCAAGAACCCCGACAAGGCCGCCGATCCGATCATCGTCCATCCGGACGTGCGCCGCACGCTAATGTCGATCAAGGCCTTCAATGAGGCCGCTCGCGCCTTCGTGCTCTGGAACGCGATCAAGTCGGACGTCGCCCACCGCTCGACCGATGCCGCCGAGCGCCAGGCGGCCGACGACCAGCTCGGCCTGATGACCCCGGTGCTGAAGGGCGTGCTCACCGATATCGGCTTCGACAACGCCGTGAAGGCCCAGCAGATGTATGGCGGCCACGGCTACATCGCCGAGCACGGCATGGAGCAGTTCGTGCGCGATGCCCGCATCGCCATGATCTATGAAGGCGCCAACGGCGTTCAGGCCATGGACCTCGTCGGCCGCAAGCTCGGCCGCGACGGGGGGCGCGCCATCATGGCCTTCTTCAACGAGGTCGGCGCCTTCGTGAAGGAGAACGAGGGCGACGAGGCGCTGAAGCCGCTGCTCGCCCCGCTTGCCGCCTCGCTCGGCCATCTTCAGCAGGCCACGATGTGGTTCATGAACAACGCGCTCGCCAAGCCCGACAATGCCGGCGCCGGAGCGCATGACTACATGCACCTGCTCGGCCTGGTCTGCCTCGGCTATATGTGGGCGAAGATGGCCAAGGTCGCGCAGGACAAGCTCAGGGCCGGCGCCAATGGTGCGACCGAGCTCATGAACGCCAAGCTCGTCACCGCCCGCTTCTTCATGGAGCGCTCGCTGCCGGAGACCGCGGCGCACCTCGCCCGCATCACCTCCGGCTCCGACGCCACAATGGCGCTGAGCGCCGAGCAGTTCTGATTGCAGGGTGTGCTATGGCCATGCCCACTAAGGATCGGCCTGCCGCGTTGAAGCTGGTCTTGTCTGGGGAGGATTGCGGCACGGTGAGCAGCCCGAACCTAGACGATACCTTGTATCTGCTTTTCGAGCTCGATCCCGCCGATGGGACTGGCTTCGCTTGCCTCGCCGAGATCGGGGACTTCGGTGATTACGTGCAAGTGGTGGGCGGTTACGATCCCGAGGCTAACGATAAGAGGTACTGTGTCGAGCGTAGGATTTACGCGAGATCGCATGACGACCGAGTCGTATCGCCTTATGATTATGACCATCTCATTGCAGGTCATCGCCATGACGGCGCCGCTACCGAGACCTCCGTCAAGACGAACGGGTTCAAGGTGGATTGTAGGACCAACGAGGTACTTTTCCTGGAAGACGTGATCGATATCTTCCAGGCCTTTATGCAGGCAAGAGATTTGCCGAGGGACTACGAATGGCGGTCGAACCGGGCGGAGGTCGACCTAATCGGCAAGTCCCACGCAAACTAGCGTCGTGGACGTTCTTGAATATGCCTTGGCGCGACCTTGGCTCTGGAGGAATGAAATGGCTGATGCTTTCATCTACGATCACGTCCGGACGCCGCGCGGCAAGGGCAAGGCCGACGGTTCGCTCCATGAAGTGACCGCGATCGAGCTCGGCACGCAGACCCTGCGCGCCATCAAGGAGCGCAACAAGCTCGATCCGAAGCTGGTCGAGGACGTCGTCTTCGGCTGCGTCGACCCGGTCGGCGAGGCCGGCGCCGACATCGCACGCACGGTTGCGCTGAAGGCCGGCTACGGCAAGGAAGTGCCGGGCGTGCAGATCAACCGCTTCTGCGCCTCGGGCCTCGACGCGGTGAACCTCGCCGCGGCGCAGGTCATGTCCGGCCAGAAGGAGATGGCGATCGGCGGCGGCGTCGAGAGCATGTCCCGCATCGGCATGGGCGCCTCGGGCTTCGGCATCGCGGTCGACCCCTCCGTCGCCATCGACACCTATTTCATGCCGCAGGGCGTCTCGGCCGATCTGATCGCGACCAAGTACGGCTTCTCGCGAGACGATGTCGACGCCTACGCCGTGCGCTCGCACAAGCGCGCCGCAAAGGCCTGGGAGGAGGGGCGCTTCAAGAATTCGGTGATCCCGGTCACCGACGTCAACGGCCTCGTCATCCTCGACCGCGACGAGACCATCCGCCCGAACACCGACATGCAGGCGCTCGCCGCGCTGAAGGCCTCCTTCGTCCAGATGGGCGAGATGGGCGGCTTCGACGCGGTTGCGACTGCAGCGCATCCGGATGTCGAGTTCGTCAACCACGTCCACCATGCCGGCAACTCCTCGGGCATCGTCGACGGCGCCGCTGCCGTGCTGGTCGGCTCGAAGCGGGCGGGCAAGTCCGCTGGCCTGAAGCCCCGCGCCCGCATCAAGGCTTTCGCCACCACCGGCTCCGACCTCGCGCTGATGCTGACCGGTCCGGTCGACGTCACCGAGCTCGTCCTGAAGAAGGCCGGCATGACGCCGAAGGACATCGACCTGTTCGAGCTGAACGAGGCCTTCTCCTCGGTCGTGCTGCGCTATCAGCAGGCCTTCGACATCGACGACGCCGTGCTCAACGTCAATGGCGGCGCCATCGCCATGGGTCATCCGCTCGGCGCCACCGGCGCGATGATCCTCGGAACCGTGCTCGACGAGCTCGAGCGCACCGACAAGCAGACCGCCCTGGTCACGCTCTGCGTCGCCGTCGGCATGGGCGTCGCCACCATCATCGAGCGCGTTTGAGGAGAGAAGCGATGAACCTCACCAATTTCCGCTTCGAGAGCGACGCCGATGGCATCGCCACCCTGACCTGGGACATGCCCGAGCGCTCGATGAACGTCATCACGCCCCAGGTGATGGAAGAACTGAACCAGGTCGTCGACAAGGTCGCTTCCGACGAGGCGATCAAGGGTTGCGTCATCGTCTCCGGCAAGGAGAGCTTCTCCGGCGGCGCCGACCTCACCATGCTGCAGGGCCTGCGCGACCTCTATGTCGGTCTGGCGAAGGAGCAGGGCGAGCAGATCGCGATGCAGCGCTTCTTCGATGAGAGCCGCAAGCTCAGCCAACTCTACCGCAAGCTCGAAACCTGCGGGAAGCCGTTCGCGGCGGCGGTCCATGGCGTCTGCCTCGGCGGCGCCTTCGAGCTCGCGCTGTCCTGCCAGCTCCGCGTCGTCTCGGACGATGCCTCGACCCGCGTCGGCCTGCCCGAGATCAAGGTCGGCCTGTTCCCGGGCGCCGGCGGCACCCAGCGCGTCGCGCGCCTGATGCAGACCGGCGACGCGCTGCAGATGATGTTCAAGGGCGAGCAGATCAAGGCGCTCCCGGCCCGCAATATGGGCCTCGTCCATGCCGTGCTGCCGCGCGCCGAGATCGTCTCGGCCGCCAAGGAATGGCTGAAGGCCAATCCGCAGGCGAAGCAGCCCTGGGAAGACCCCAAGTTCAAGCTGCCCTCCAACAAGGTCCACTCGCCGGCCGGCATGCAGATCTGGCCGCCGGCCAACGCGATCTATCGCCGCGAGACCAACGACAACTACCCGGCTGCCCGCGCCATCCTGGGCGCGGTCTATGAGGGCCTGCAGCTGCCGATGGATCTCGCCCTCAAGGTCGAGAGCCGCTACTTCGCGAAAATCCTGCGGACGAAGGAGGCGGCCTCGATGATCCGCTCGCTCTTCGTTTCGATGCAGGAGCTGAACAAGGGTGCCCGTCGCCCGGCTGAGGTCCCGCCGAGCAAGCTGAAGAAGGTCGGCATCGTCGGCGCGGGATTCATGGGCGCCGGCGTTGCCTATGTCACAGCGCTCGCCGGCCTCGATGTCGTGCTCGTCGACCGGGACATGGAAGCGGCCGAGAAGGGCAAGGCCTACTCGCATAAGCTGGTCTCCGACCAGATCATGAAGGGCCGGGCCAAGACCGCCGATCGCGACGCGCTGCTCGGGCGCATCAAACCCTCGGCCGACTATGCCGACCTCAAGGGCTGCGACCTCGTCATCGAGGCGGTGTTCGAGGACCCGAAGGTCAAGGCCGAGGTGATCGCCAAGGTCGAGGCCGTGGTCGGTCCGAAGACGATCTTCGGCTCCAACACCTCGACCTTGCCCATTACGGGCCTGGCGTCCCATTCCCAACGCCCGAAGAATTTCGTCGGCATCCACTTCTTCTCGCCGGTCGAGAAGATGCTGCTGGTCGAGATCATCAAGGCCAAGAAGACCGGCGACAAGGCGCTCGCCATGGCGCTCGACTATGTCCGGGCGATCAAGAAGACGCCGATCGTCGTCAACGACACCCGCGGCTTCTACGCCAATCGCTGCGTCGGCAATTACATCCGCGAGGGGCACCTCATGCTGATGGAAGGCGTGCCGCCGGCGATGATCGAGGCCGCCGGCAAGCAGGCCGGCATGCCGGTCGGCCCGCTCTCGCTGAATGACGAGGTCGCGGTCGATCTCGCCTGGAAGGTGCTGAAGGCGACGAAGGCGCAGCTCGGCGACGCCTCCGTCGATCCGGCGCAGGAAAAGCTGCTTTCCGACATCGTCGAGAAGCATGGCCGCCTCGGCCGCAAGAACAAGAAGGGCTTCTACGACTATCCGGAAGCCGGCCCGAAGCGGCTCTGGCCCGGCCTTGCCGAGCTGACCGCGAACCGGCTCGAGCCCGAGCTGATCGATATGGAGGAGCTGAAGCATCGCCTCCTGGTCACCCAGGCGCTCGAAGCGGCCAAGACCTACGAGGAAGGCGTCGTCACCGATCCGCGCGAGGCCGATGTCGGCTCGATCATCGGCTTCGGCTTCGCGCCCTATAGCGGCGGCACGCTGAGCTATATCGACAATATGGGCGCGGTCGCCTTCGTGAAGCTCTGCGAGAGCCTCGCCAAGAAGCATGGCGAGCGCTTCAAGCCGAACCGGCTCCTGAAGCGCATGGCCAAGACCGGCGAGAGCTTCTACGGCTCGGCGGAGAAGAAGGCCGCCGCCTGATCGGAGAAACCGTGGTCGCCGACAGCAAGACCCGCTTCAACGCCGTCGCGGACGATTACGCGGCGGCGCGCCCCGATTACCCGCCGGCGCTGCTGCGCTGGTTCTGCGACGCGTTGCGTCCTGGCGAAGGGGAGATCGTGGTCGATGTCGGCAGCGGCACCGGCATCTTCAGCCGCCAGCTCAGCCAGGCGCTGCCGGCCGCGATTGAACTGATCGGCGTCGAGCCCGCCGCGGAGATGCGCGCGCAGGCGAAGCAGGCCATCCTTGTCGGCGAGAAGCTGGATTATCGCGAGGGGACGGCCGAGAGGCTGCCTCTGCCGGATGGCGTTGCCTGCGCCGTCTTCGCCGCGACCGCCGCGCACTGGTTCGACCGTCCGGCCTTCTTTGCCGAGGCTGCGCGCGTGCTCGTTCCCGGTGGGCTGATCGGCATCGCCGACTATGTCCGTGACGAGACGAACCCGGCGGTTGCCGCCGCGACCGCCTTCCTGCGCCGTCATGGCGGGCCGCGCGTCTATGAGCGCCCCGACTACGCTGCCGAACTGGCGCAGGCGCCCGGCTTCGAGGGAGCGGAGGCCTGCCGCGAGCATGCGGTCTTCCTGCTCGATCCCGAGCGCTATGTCCGGCTCGTCCTTTCCTCCTCGCATGCGGTGCCGGCGATCGCCGCGCTCGGCGCGGACAGGGCGCGCGAAATCCTGCTAGGGACGGCGACCAAACTGGCGCAGGCCGACGGCCTGATACCCTATGCCTACGCGTTTCGCGGCTTTCGCGCCCGGCGAGCCGCTTAGGGCAGATGGCTCGGCGCTGGGCGGTGCCTCAAAGCAGCAGCCGCTCCCTCAGCAGCGGTTCCAGCCAGTCGATGAAGACCCGCAGCCGGCGCGAGAGATGCTGTCGGTGCGGGTAGAGCAGCGCGACCGGCATCGGCTCGGCCCGGTGCTCGGGCATGACTTCGACCAGTGTACCGCCCGCAATCTCGGCCGCGACGTCATAGGCCGGGATCTGGATCAGGCCGAGCCCGGCTAGGCAGCAGGCGATATAGGCTTCGGCGCTGTTGACGGTGACGCGCCCGGGCATGGCGAGACCGTGCACGCGTCCCCCTTCCAGCCATTGCCAGTCCTCGACCGCGCCGGTCGACGGCGAGGCATAGTGAACTGCCTCGTGCCGTGAGAGGTCTTCGGGGCGCTCGGGCACGCCGCGCCGGTCGAGATAGGCCGGGCTCGCGACGTTGATCAGCCGGAGCTCGCCGAGATTGCGGGCGATCAGGCTGGAATCGCTGAGCGGCCCGACGCGGAGCACGCAGTCGACGCTGTCCTCGACGAGATTGACCGCCCGGTCGGTGACACCGAGCTCGATCGCGATGTCCGGATAGCGGGCGAGGAAGTCGGGCAGGGCAGGGGCGATGATCAGCCGGCCGATGCGGCCGGGCACGTCGACCCGGAGCTTGCCGGCCGGCCCGTCGACGGTATTGCGGAACAGCGCCTCGGCCTCCTCGACCTCGGCGATCAGTCGCAGGCAGCGCTCATAGAAGGCGAGCCCGTCCTGCGTCGGTGCGACATGGCGGGTCGTGCGGTGGAGCAGGCGCGTGCCCAGCCTGTCCTCCAGCAGGCGGATCGCCGCCGAGACCGAGGACCGCGGCTGGCCGAGCGTCGCAGCGGCCCGTGTGAAGCTGGCGCATTCGACGACGCGGGCGAAGGTGGCGAAGAGATCGATCCGGTCCATCGCCGGGACGATGCGATTGTTCGCCGGGTCTGACAAGTGATGTCAGCTTATCCCGCTTTATCGAAACAATCGGCCGCGTACCTTGCTGAGAGGGCGAGCAAGCTCGCAATGACGGCAGGAGACGAGGCCATGGCCGACCACAGCATCAAGGGTAAGACAGTCATCATCGCCGGTGGCGCCAAGAACCTCGGCGGGCTCATCGCCCGCGATCTTGCCGCGCACGGCGCCGGGGCGGTCGCGATCCACTACAACAGCGCAGCAACCAAGGCCGATGCCGACGCGACCGTCGCCGCGGTGAAGGCGGCGGGGGCCGAGGCCGTCGCCTTCCAGGCCGATCTGACCAGCGCGTGCGCGGTCGAGAAGCTCTTCGCCGATGCCGTCGCTGCGGTCGGTCGTCCGGATATCGCGATCAACACCGTCGGCAAGGTGCTGAAGAAACCGATGGCCGAGATCAGCGAGGCGGAATACGACGAGATGGCCGCGGTGAATTCGAAGTCGGCCTTCTTCTTCCTCAAGGAAGCCGGCAAGGCGCTGAACGACAACGGCAAGGTCACCACGGTCGTGACCTCGCTGCTCGGCGCCTTCACCCCGTTCTATGCGGCCTATGCCGGCATGAAGGCGCCGGTCGAACACTTCACCCGCGCTGCCTCCAAGGAGTTCGGCGAGCGTGGCATCTCGGTTACCGCGATCGGCCCGGGCCCGATGGACACGCCGTTCTTCTACCCGGCCGAGGGAGCGGACGCGGTCGCCTATCACAAGACCGCTGCAGCCCTGTCGAAGTTCTCGCCGACGGGCCTGACCCATATCGAGGACATCGTCCCCTTCATCCGCTTCCTCGTCTCCGAGGGGTGGTGGATGACCGGCCAGACCATTCTGGTGAACGGCGGCTACACCACCAAGTGAGCGCCTCGCGCGGCGCGGCTTCTGGCCAGATCGCGATATCGTCATTGAGCAGACCGGGGCGTAGCGGCCCCGGGCGCGTAGAGCGCTGCAGTTCGGCTTGCTACGCTACGTCCCCCCAAGGGCGTCTCATCCAGGGAAAGCACCAAAATACGGCATGCCTATCCGACCGATCCTGAGCTTTCCCGATCCGCGCCTGCGGCTGACTGCAGCCCCCGTCCTGCGTTTCGACGCCGATCTGCGCGCGCTCGCCGACGATCTGCTCGAGACGATGCGGGCGGCGCCCGGCATCGGCATCACCGCGCCGCATGTCGGCGTGCTCTCCCGGCTCGTCGTGCTCGAGCTCGCGCCCGGCGAGGTCCGCATTTATGTCAATCCGGAGCTGGACCAGGTCTCGCGCGAGACCATCCGCCACACCGAAGGCAGCGTCTCGATGCCCGGGGTGACCGACGAGCTCGAACGCCATGCCCGAATCCGTGTGCGCTATCAGGACCTCGACGGGAAGGAGCGGAACGAGGAGGCCGACGGCCTGCTCTCAGTCTGCCATCAGCACGAGATCGACCAGCTCGACGGCATCTTCTGGATCGACCGCCTGTCCCGTCTCAAGCGCGACAGGCTGATCGTCCGTTACAACAAGCTGCGACGGGCTTAGGATCCGGCAGCTTTACTTCTTGATGAGCGGGCACTCGCCCTCGGCCAGCGGGCGGAAGGCCTGGTCGCCCGGAATGGTGCGGATCAGCTTGAGATAATCCCAGGGGTATTTGGATTCCTCGGGCTTCTTGACCTCGAGCACATAGAGGTCGTGCACCATGCGGCCGTCCTCGCGGATCACGCCGTTCCTGGCGAAGAAGTCGTTGACCGGCGTCGCCTTCATCTGCGCAGCGACCTTCTCGGTCTCCGCCGTGCCGGCGGCCTTCACCGCCTTGAGATAGTGCAGGATCGAGGAATAGGTGCCGGCCTGGCCCATGGTCGGCATCGCCTTGTGGCGCTCGAAGAAGCGCTTCGACCAGGCGCGGGTTTCCTCATTCAGGTCCCAGTAGAAGGCCTGGGTCAGGATCAGCCCCTGCGCGTCCTGCAGGCCGATCGCATGGATGTCGGTGATGTGCAGATAGAGGCCTGCGAGCTTGACGCCGCTTTGCGGCAGGCCGAACTCGGTCGCCTGCTTGATGGTGGCGATCTGGTCGGAACCGGAGCTGGCGATGCCAACCATCTTGGCGCCGGAACTCTGGGCCTGCAGCAGATAGGAGGAGAAGTCGGTCGTCCCCTGTGGATGCTTGACGCCGCCGATGATCTTGCCGCCGGCCTTCTTCACCGCGTCCGAGGTGTCGCGCTCGAGCGCATGGCCGAAGGCGTAGTCGGCCGTGATGAAATACCAGGGCCCGTCCTTGGCCAGCGGCAGGCCGGTGCCGACCGCCAGCGCATAGGTGTCGTAGGTCCAGTGGATGCCGGTCGGGGCGCAGAACTTGCCGGTGAAGTCGGAGGAGCCGCCGGTCGAGGCGAGCACGAGCTTGTTCTTGCGCCGGCCGATCTCCTGGATGCCGAGCAGCACCGAGGAAGTCGGGATGTCGGCGATCACGTCCACGCCGTCTTCGTCGATCCAGCGATTGACCAGCGCCGAGCCGATATCGGGCTTGTTCTGGTGGTCGCCGGCGAGGATCTCGATCGGTCGGCCGAGAACCGTGCCGCCGAAATCCTCGACCGCCATCTGGGCGGCGATCACCGAACCGGGCCCGGCCATGTCGGCATAGATGCCGGCCATGTCGTTGAGCACGCCGATGCGCAGCGGCTTCGGCGTCTGGGCTAGCGCGGGAACGAGCAGGAGAGGCGTGAGAAGGGCGGCCAGTCCGGCCGAAATGCTGCGAAGCGACATCGTCGATCCCAAGAGAAACTGCGAGGATTTGCAGAGCCTTAGGTTTCGCTCGGTTAGGCGGTCAATACCGCGGTGCACAAATAAGAACGAGCCGCTGAACAACCGGTTTCAAAGAGATGGTGCTGGTCGTCAGGGCAACAGGAGGGGAAAATTTCTTCTCCCCGACTAGCCGCAGGCGGTGGTCACTGCGCCAGGGCGCCGAAGATGAACTCGTTCGCGAGCTTGGCTGACATCCGCTCGCCGCCCGGCTTGTTGTAGTTCCCAGCGGTGATGGCGATGACGAGCTGCTGCCTGGGCGTGACGACAAGGCGCTGGCCGCCATTGCCGAAGGCGCCGAACCAGGGCTCGCCGGCGCGGTTGCGGCCGAGATACCACTGATAGCCGTAGCCGAGCCCGTCCTTGGTCTGCGTCTGCGCCGTCAGACACTGCTCCAGCCAGCCGGCGGGCACGATCTGCCGGCCGGCATGGCTGCCCTTGTCGAGCAGCAATTGCCCGATTGCCGCGAGATCGCGCGGACGCAGGCGCAGGCCCGATGCGGCGGCCTCCCGGCCGTCGAGGCCGTTGGTCCAGGCAAAGCGATCGATGCCGAGCGGTGCGAACAGGCGCTCGTGCGCGAACTCGCCGAGCCGCTTGCCGCTGCCCTTGGCGATGAGGTGCCCGAGCAACGCCGTCGCGCCGCCGCTATAGGTCCAGGCCTCGCCCGGCGGGCGTGCGATCGGTCGGTCGAGCACGAAGCGATAGCGATCCGGAGCATACTCCATCGCGATCTCGCTGTTGCGCGGATCGCTGTAGGGCAGCGACTCGTCCCAGACGAGGCCCATGGTCATGGTCAGGACATGCGCGACCTTGAGCCGCTGCCGTTCCGGGTCGGCGGCGAGGTCGGGATAGTCGGGAAAGCTCGCCAGGAGCGGCGCTTCGGGTTTCGGAACCAGCCCGTCGGCGAGGGCGATGCCATAGACGAGGCCGACGATGCTCTTCGACACCGAGCGCAGATCGTGAAGCTCGTCGGCGTTGAAGGCGATGACGCCCCGGCTATCGCCCCAGATCTCGTCCGCTCCGGCAAAATAGCGTTCCAGGGCGATCTTGCCGTGCCGGAGCACGACAAGCCCGTGCAGGCCGTTCAACTCGCCATTGGCGAAGGCCCTGTCGATGCGCTCGCCCGCATCAGGCCGGAAGCCGGCTTCGGCGAGCGAGACCTCCTGCCACTGGCGCGCCCGGGCCTGCACCACGGCAGGGCGCGCCAGCAGCGCGGCTCCTGTCGCAGCGAGGAAGGCGCGCCGGTCCACGGCTTCGAGCCGCTCAGTTCGCCACGGCCCGGATCGCCCGGCGCAGCTTGCCGATCAACTCCTCGACCTGGTTTTCGGTGATGATCAGCGGCGGCGAGAAGGCGATCGTGTCGGCGGCGGTGCGGACCATCAGCCCTTCCTCGCGGAACAGGCGGTCCATCGCCTCGAAGGCGCGCTTGCCGACACCATCGGCGCGCGGCGCGAGATCGACGGCGCCGACCAGGCCGACCGTGCGGATATCGACGACGTTGGGCTCGCCCTTCAGGCTCATCACCGCATCCGCCCACATCGGTTCCATGGCGCGGGCGCGCTCGAACAGGCCCTCCTCGCGATAGATGTCGAGCGTGGCGAGGCAGGCAGCCGCTGCCAGCGGGTGGCCGGAATAGGTGTAGCCGTGGAACAGCTCAATGACGTTGTCCGGCCCGTTCATGAAAGCGTCGTAGATGTGCTTGCGCACGATCACGCCGCCCATCGGCACCGTGCCCGAGGTCACGCCCTTGGCGAAGGTGATCATGTCGGGGACGACGCCGTAGCGCTCGGCGGCGAAGGCGAAGCCGAGACGGCCGAAGCCGGTGATGACCTCGTCGAAGATCAGCAGGATGCCGTGCTTGTCGCAGAGCTCGCGCAGGCGCTTGAGATAGCCCTTCGGCGCCGGCAGCCCGCCGGTCGAGCCGGCCATCGGCTCGACGATCACCGCCGCGATGGTCGAGGCGTCGTGCAGCGCGACGACGCGCTCGAGATCATCGGCGAAATGCGCGCCGTATTCCGGCTCGCCCTTGCTGAAAGCCTGCTTCTCGCGGTCATAGGTGTGCGAGATGTGGTCGGTGCCGGTGAGCAGCCCGCCGAAGAACTTGCGGTTGTTGACCATGCCGCCGACCGAGATGCCGCCGAAGCCGACGCCGTGATAGCCGCGCTCGCGGCCGATCAGCCGGGTCTTCGAGCCTCTGCCCGAGACATTCCAGTAGGCGAGGGCGATCTTCAGGGCCGAGTCCGCCGCTTCCGAGCCGGAGCCGGCGAAGAAGACATGGTCGAGATCGCCGGGCGCCAGTGCCGCGATGCGGGCGGCCGCGGCGAAGACCTTGGGATGGCCGTACTGGAAGGAGGGGGCGTAATCGAGCTCGCGCGCCTGCGCTTGGATCGCGTGGATGATTGGCTCGCGGGCGTGGCCGGCATTGCAGCACCAGAGCCCGGCGGTGCCGTCCATCACCGGCTTGCCCTCGGGGGTGTAGTAGAACATGCCCTCGGCCCGGGCGACCATGCGCGGGTTCTGCTTGAACGACCGGTTCGCCGTGAACGGCATCCAGTAGGCTTCAAGGTCGTTCGGCGTGGCGATGGCGCCCGTCGCGGAAGTCATGATCCGATCCCTTTAGTTTTTTAAAACGTCCTCAGCCTAGCAGCGTGCTACGGGCTGTAAATCCGCGGTCGGGCGGGGCATCCCTGCGTTGCGCGAGCGACAGGCGGCGCCTGCGCGGATGACGTAACGTCGTTTCCGGCGTAGTTTGAAGGAGGGGAACACTGGACCACGCCCCAATGGTCGTTCGCGCCTCAGCTCTGGACAGAGACGATGGGCTCTCGCCGGATGAGATCCGCGCGCAGCTCGAGCGCGTGCTCGCCTCCGATATCTTCCGGGCCGCCCCGCAGCTGACGGCGTTCCTGGGCTACATCGTCGAGCAGACGCTCGCGGGGCGTGCTGCAGAGCTGAAGGGCTACACGATCGCGGTCGAGGCCTTCGGCCGCTCGCCCGATTTCGATCCGCAGACGGATCCTATCGTCCGCGTCGAGGCCGGGCGCCTGCGCAAGGCGTTGAATCTCTATTTCGCCGCCGATGGCGTCGCCGATCCCGTGCGTATCACCGTTCCCGTCGGGGCCTATGTCCCGGCCTTCGAGCGCGTCGCGCCGCTGGGGCTTCCGGCGGAGGAGGAGGTTCCCGCTCAGGACGCGTTCGGGGCGCAAGAAGCACAAGGGGAGAGGGCGGCGCCGGTCGAGAACGGCGCGGCTGCTGCGCGGCCTTCGCGCTACTGGCTCTATGTCGCCGGCCTTGGGCTGTTGCTGGCCTGTGCCGCGATTGCGTTCTGGTATTGGCGCGCGCAGGGGCCAGGAAGGACGGCGGCGCAGTTGCCGGACATCGCCTCGCAATTGCCGCCGCCACCCGCCGCGCCGCGCTCGGCTCCGCTGCCGACGGTCCAGGCGGTGGTACCGGTCAAGGCGCGCCTCCCGGTCGTCTCGGTCGAGGTTGCGGAAACGGTGACCGACCCTTCACTTGACGACATCACCCGCAATTTCGTTCGCCAGGTCGCGGACACGATGGCGCGCTTTGACGATCTCCTGGTCGTCAAGCTGCCGGAGCCAATGACACGCTCGGGAGACGGCGCAGACTATGTCCTGACGGTCAGCTTCTCGCGGGTCGGCGACGCGATCGAGGGCCATGCGCGGCTCAGCACTGCCAAGGGCGGCCGCGTCGTCTGGACCACCTCGCGCGAGCGCAGCATTGGCGACTTCAGCGACGCGGCCAGGCTGCGCGACACGGCCCAGCAACTGGCGATCCGGCTGGCCCAGCCCTTCGGCGTGCTGCATGCCGATGCCCGTCTGGCGCCGCCGACGCCGGAGGCCGGCTGTCTCTTCCTTGCGGTGAACCTGCGTCGCACGATGAGGGCGGAGGATCATCTGGCGGCTCGCACCTGCCTGGAGGGTATCGTTGCCCGCGATCCGGAATTCCACCCGGCCTGGTCGCAGCTCGCGCTGCTGACCCTCGACGAGTACTCCTCGGACTTCAACGCCCGGCCGGGCTCGGCGCTCGACCGGGCGCTCGCCGCCGCGGTCACCGCGGTCAGGCTTGCCCCCGCTAGCGCCCGGGCGCATCAGGTGATGATGGATGCCCTGTTCCTGCGCGGCGCGATCGAGGATGCGCTGAAATCCGGGCAGGAGGCCCTGGCCCGCAATCCCTACGATCCCGACGTGCTTGCTTCCGTCGGCGCACGCTATGTCCAGCTCAATCGACCGGCGGAGGGGCTGCCTCTGCTCGAGCGGGCTGTCGCGCTCTCCAATGGCCGGCCGCCCTGGTATGATTTCTACCTGTATCTCGCCGCCTATCTCACCGGAGCGACCAAGCTGGCGGACGCGCATGCGGCCCTGATCAACGCCGAGGAGACGCCTCTCGGCCTCATCGGCCGCGCCATGGCAGCTGCGGCGAGCGGTGACAGCTTCGCGCTGGACCATGCGCTTCAAACCTTGCGGCAGAAGGTGCCACTCTTCGATCTCGATGCGCGGCTCTATCTCGCCCGGCGGGGCTTCTCCACGGAGGTCGCGGAGCGGATCCTGGCGGTGATCAACTCCGGAGGGCTGCGACCGCGCTAGCGAGGCGCAAGTCGTTGGCCGCCGGCGCTCGATTTTTGCGCTTCGCATGCGGCCCGCGACGTGCCGGCCCTCGCAGCAGCGGCCGCCGGCGGCTATCTTGCGGGTGCGGCAGGGTGATTCGCCGCTTTCGCGTTTCCCTCAACCTTCTTTTTGCGTGATCCTGCCCTTGGCTCGCATCCGCCTCAGCGCACTCCCGCCGGCCGCCAGCGGTGTTGCCGGTTTTTCGCTGGGCGCCGCCGCCATGCTGTTGCTGCCGGGCGGGCTCGCCAATGCGGTCGGCCTGCTTTCTGCCGGGCTCGGCCTCGCTGGTTCGGCGGCGCTGGTTCGCCGCAACTGGGCGGCGGAGCGCGAGCAACTCCTGGCTGGGCTCGGCGAGGTCAAGGTCCGGCTGGCGACGAATGCAATCCGCCTCGACGCGATGGGCAAGCGCATCGACCAGCTGCCGATGAGCGAGGTCGATGCTGCTCCGGCCCGCGCGATGCTGAACGAGCTCACCGCCGAGGTCGGGCTGCTCGGCGATCTCCTGCAGCAGGTCGCGACGACACTCGGCGACCATGACGATCAATTGCGGTTGGTGCAGGACAAGCTCGCCGCGCCGCCGCAAGCGCCGGTACGGGCTGTGGTGGCGGAGCGCGCTCCCTTGCGTGCACCTGAGCCGCTGGTCGCTATTCGGCAGTCGCCGGCGGAGATGGCCCAGGCACGGGCGCTGGAGGAGCGCGTCGCTCTGATCAGCGAGGCTCTTGCCAACGGCCAGGTCGAGGTTCATCTCCAGCCGATGGTCCAGCTGCCGCAGCGCCGGACCCGCGGCTATGAGGCGCTGGTGCGCCTGCGTCTCGACGAGAAGACCCTGCTGCTTCCGGAAGAATTCATGGAGACGATCGAGCAGCGCGGTTTCGGGCCCACGCTGGATGCGCTCGTCCTGACCCGTGCACTGGCGATCGCCCGCCATCTCGGGACCAAGGAGGGCGGGCTCTTCGTCTCCTGCAATTTCAGCGGCGCGACCTGGGGTTCTTCGCGCGCTCTGGCGGCGCTCGCCCGCATCCTCGAAAAGTACCACGCCCATATCGGCAATCTCGTCATCGAGATGCCGCAGCGGGTCTTCCGCACGCTCGAGCCGGCGAGCCTCGGGCTGCTCGGGGCGATGTCGGCCAATGGGGTGCGCTTCGCGCTCGACCATGTCGCCGATCTCAGGCTCGATCCCGCATCGCTGCACGATCGCGGCGTCCGCTTCGTCAAGGTCCCGGCCTCGTTGCTGCTGGCCGAGGCGAGGGGGGCTGCGGTCGCCGACATCGCCGCGGGCGACCTTGCCGCGCACCTCGCTCGCGGCGCGATCCAGCTCGTCGCCGAAGAGGTCGAGGACGATCCGATGGTCGCCGACATGCTCGATCTCGGCGTCGGCTACGGCCAGGGCGACGTCTTCTCGCCGCCGCGCCCGGTGCGTCCGGAGGTCTTCGCGGAGCCCGAGGCGGCGGCGCCCGTGTCGGCTCCGGCACCTGCGCCGCTCCCGCCGGCAGCAGAGATCGTCAATTACCCGCCTCCGGCCCCAGCCGCACCGCCGGCGCCGACGCGCGTACCCTTCCGTGACGTCCTGCGGCGCGCGACCGCCTGAACCAGCCTGCAAGCCGGCGCGTTATGCCGTGAGCGGGCTGGCCGGCCGGCCATCGGCGGCGTATTGAGCCCGCATGCTGAGCCGCTGGATCGTGGCGCCAGCCGCCGCTCACTTCAAGCCGGAGCCCGCCCGTGCCGACTTCAACCCGCCTGCTGTCCGGTGTTGCGCCGATCATCGGTCAGTACGAGCTCTGCCTCTGCGACATCTGGGGCGTCGTCCATAACGGCGTCGCGCCCTATGCCGAGGCCTGCGCCGCCTTGGCCAAGATGCGGGCCGGCGGCGTCACCGTCGTGCTGGTCTCGAACGCACCGCGCCCGCGCTCGGAGATCGCGATCCAGCTCGGCCGCCTCGGGGTGCCGGGCGACGCCTTCGACGCGATCGTTACCTCTGGCGATGTCGCCCGCGACCTGATCGCCCATCGCGCCGGCGAGCCGCTCTATCATCTCGGCCCCGATCGCGACCTACCGCTGCTCGCCGGGCTCGACGCGCCGCGCGTCCCGGCCGCCGAGGGCCGCTATGTCGTCTGCACCGGCCTGTTCGACGACGAGACCGAGACGGCGGAAACCTATGCCGAGCAGCTTGCCGATTTCGCCCGTCGCGACCTCACCCTGATCTGCGCCAATCCCGATCTGGTGGTCGACCGCGGCGGCCGCATGGTGCCCTGCGCCGGCTCGATCGCACTTGCCTATGAGCAAATCGGCGGCCGCGCGATCTATGCCGGCAAGCCGCATGCCCCGATCTACGAACTGGCGATCCGCCAGGGCCAGGAGCTGCGCGGCGAGAATGTCGAGAGGTCGCGCATCCTCGCCATCGGCGACGCGATCCGCACCGATATCGCCGGCGCCGTGCACTGCGGGCTGGGATCGTTGATGTGCCTGGGCGGCATCCATGCCGAGGAGACCGGCGAACTCTCGCCGGCGGAATTGCAGGACTGGTTCGCCCGTCAGAGCCACCGCCCCGACTACGCGATGCAGCAGCTCGCCTGGTAAGCGGCCTATTCCGGAGGTGGACCGCGTCCGGCGTTTTGAGCTTCGTTGAGAACTGCCGGTCTCATCCCGAGGAGTGCCGCAGGCGCGTCTCGAAGGATGGTCCAGATATCCCGGAAGCCTGCTGAAGCATCCTCCGCGACGCCGTTCCCAACGGAGCGGCTCCTCAGGATGAGGGCTCAGGTCGGCTCGTGGCCGGCCTCAGGCGGCGCAGACCGATTCGATCTTGGATTTCAGCGTCTGCGCATTGAACGGCTTGACGATGTAGTTGTTTACGCCGGCCTTCTTGGCGGCGATGACGTTCTCGGTCTTCGACTCCGCGGTGACCATGATGAATGGCGTCGCGGCGATCTCTTCCTCGTTGCGGACCTGGCGCAGCAGCTCGAAGCCGGTCATCGGCTCCATGTTCCAGTCCGAGATCACCAGCCCGTATTTCTTGTCGCGCATCTTGGCGATGGCGCTGCTGCCGTCCGAGGCATCGTCGACATTCTCGAAGCCGAGCTGCTTCAGGAGGTTGCGGATGATCCGCACCATGGTCTGGTAATCGTCCACCACCAGGATCGGCATCGACGGGTCAAGGGCCATGGTGGAACTCCGAGCATGCGAGCGCGCACCGGGCAATACCGATGCGCTGGCCGCTCTCTCAGAGCGGCAATCATGGGGCAATCCTGATAGCCGAGCGGTGTTTCAAAGCGGTTAATTCGATCGAAAACTGACGCAGCGTCATCATCCGAAAGGCGACCTCGCCCAGGCACGAAAGTTCTATGGTGCAATGCAGCGAATTGTGAAACGCTGACATCCCCTGTCTCATGTGGCAGCGGCTTTTCCACCGTTGCTGCGCATGCGAAACGACCGATGATGACCAGCACGCTCTATCAGGTTCATGCCTTCGAGGATCTGGCGATCGGCCAGCGCGAAAGCCTGATGCGCACCGTGATGGAGCGTGACATCTCGCTCTTCGCCGACCTCTCCGGCGACGCCAACCCGATCCATCTCTGCGACCGCTACGCTGCCGGCACGAAGTTCGGCCAGCGCATCGCCCATGGCATGCTCACCGCCAGCCTGGTCTCGGCCCTGCTCGGCACCCGCCTGCCTGGGCCGGGCGCGGTCTATCTCTCACAGACCCTGAACTTCCTCGCCCCGGTCAAGATCGGCGACGTCGTCACCGCCAGGGTCGAGGTGGTCGAGCTCGTCGCCGAGCGCCGACGCGCCCGGCTGTTCTGCGAATGCCTGGTCGACGGCAAGGCTGTTCTCGAAGGCGAGGCCTGGGTGGCGCTGCCGCGCGCGGAGGCGAAAGCCTGAAGCCGAAGCCTTGACGCTTCCGCCGGCTTGAGGCCAAACACGGCCCGCCGGAGCTTCCCGGCGCTCGGACGCTTGCGCTCCATGACCTCATCAGCCGAAGCGCCGCGATCCGATTTGCCGGCGGCCTTCATCCTCGAACCGGGAAAGCCCGTGCCGGACGCCCTGCGCGGGCGGGTGCTGGCGCTCGGCAATTTCGACGGCGTCCATCGTGGTCATGCCGAGCTGGCGCGGGTGGCGAACGAGATGGCGGCAGGCCAGGGCGGACAGGCGGCGGCGCTGACCTTCGAGCCGCATCCGCGCTCGGTCTTCCGGCCGGACCAGCCGGTGTTCCGGCTGACGCCGGCGGCGCTCAAGGTCGAGTTGCTCGCCGGCGAGGGGCTCGCGCCGAGCTTCATCCTGCCCTTCGACCGCGAGATCGCCGCGGTCGCCGCCGAGGCCTTCATCGACGAATTGCTGCTCGGCCGGCTCGGCGCCGCCGGTCTGGTCTGCGGCTATGATTTCCATTTCGGCGCAGGCCGCACCGGCTCGCCGGAGATGCTGCAGGCGCGGGCCGGAGCCGCTGGCGTGCCGGTGACTGTCGTCGCGCCGTATTCTTGGCAGGGCGAGCCGGTCTCCTCGACTTTGATCCGTGCTGCGCTGGAGCAGGGCGATGTCGCCCGTGCCGCCGAGTTCCTCGGCCGGCCCTGGTTCGTGCGTGGCGTGGTCGCCCATGGCGACAAGCGCGGGCGCGACCTCGGCTATCCCACCGCCAATATGCATCTGCCCCGCGACTGCCGGCTGCGTTACGGCGTCTATGCCGTCCGCATGCGCGTCGACGGCATCTGGCGCGACGGCGTCGCCAGCTTCGGCAGCCGCCCGACCTTCGACGATGGCGCGCCGCGGCTCGAGACCTTCCTGTTCGATTTCTCGGGCGATCTCTACGGCAAGACCGTCGATGTCGCCCTCGTCGCCTGGCTGCGCGGCGAAGCGAAGTTCGAGGCACTGCCGCCGCTGATCGCGCAGATGGACGACGACAGCCGGCAGGCGCGCGACATTCTTCGCCGGACGCCGCCCTTTCTTCCCTAGGCAACGCCTGCTAGAAGCCGCTCATGCCCGCTTTCCGCGCCACGATCATCGCACTGTCCCGGCGAATTACGAGCCCGGCTGCCGCCCTGCGCTGACGCGCGGGCGCCTGCGCAGTCCGGGATTTCGACCGCTTTCCCAGTTTTCGCGGACAAGAGCGCAGCGCCAGACCGATCTGGCCCGCCTGTCCGAACCGCCAGAGCCGGATCATGAACGACAAGACCGCCGAGAAGCCCGCCGCCCAGGACGCCAAGGGCCAGGACTATTCGCAGACCCTGTTCCTGCCGCAGACCGAATTCCCGATGCGGGCCGGCCTGCCGCAGCGCGAGCCGGAGCTGCTCGCCCGCTGGGCCAAGATGGACCTCTACCGCAAGCTGCGCGAGACCGCGAAGGGCCGTGACCGCTTCGTCCTGCACGATGGCCCTCCCTATGCCAACGGCAACATCCATATCGGCCACGCGCTCAACAAGGTCCTGAAGGACCTCGTCACGCGTTCGCAGCAGATGCTCGGTCATGATTCCAACTACGTGCCGGGCTGGGACTGCCACGGCCTGCCGATCGAGTGGAAGATCGAGGAGCAGTACCGCGCCAAGGGGCTGAACAAGGACGATGTCCCGGTCGTCGAATTCCGCAAGGAGTGCCGCGCCTTCGCCGAGCACTGGGTCGATGTCCAGCGCACCGAGTTCAAGCGCCTCGGCGTCGAGGGCGACTGGGCCGATCCCTATCTCACCATGGCCTATCCGGCCGAAGCGCAGATCGCCCGCGAGATCATGAAGTTCGCCGAGAACGGCATGCTCTATCGCGGATCCAAGCCGGTGATGTGGTCGGTGGTTGAAAAGACCGCGCTCGCCGAAGCCGAGGTCGAGTACGAGGAGCACACCAGCGACACGATCCATGTCGCGTTCCCGGTTCTCGGCTCGGGTCCGCTGGCAGAGGCCTCGGTGGTGATCTGGACCACGACCCCCTGGACGATCCCCGGCAACCGGGCGATCTCATTCCACCACAAGGTCGCCTACGGGCTTTACCGCGTCACCGCGGCACCGGAGAACAACTGGGCCAAGACGGGCGCCGCCTACATCCTGGCGAAGAACCTGGCCGAATCCGTCTTCAAGGCGGCGAAGGTCGAAGCCTACGAGCTGGTGGCCGATGTGTCTGCCGAGCAACTCGCGGGTCTGAGCTGCGCCCACCCGCTGCGCGGTCAGGGCTACGATTTCGACGTGCCGCTGCTCGATGGCGACCATGTCACCGACGATGCGGGCACCGGCTTCGTCCACACCGCGCCGAGCCATGGCCGCGAGGACTTCGACGTCTGGATGGCGAATGGCCGGATGCTGGCCGAGCGCGGCATCGAGACTAGGATCCCCTACACCGTCGATGCCGACGGCCGCTTCACCAAGGAGGCGCCGGGCTTCGAAGGGGCGCAGGTCATCACCGACAAGGGCGAGAAGGGCAACGCCAACGACGTCGTCATCAAGGCCCTGGCGGCGAGCGGCCATCTCGTCGCGCGCGGCCGGCTGAAGCACCAGTACCCGCATTCGTGGCGCTCGAAGAAGCCGGTGATCTTCCGCAACACGCCGCAATGGTTCATCGCCATGGACAAGCCCTATGGCGATGCCGGCGCGCCCGATCCGGCGGCTCCCGCGCCGACGGCGGGCGGCAATGCCGACACGCTGCGCAACCGGGCGCTGAAGGCGATCCGGGATACCGAATGGGTTCCTGCCGCCGGCGAGAACCGGATCAACGGCATGATCGCCAACCGGCCCGACTGGGTGGTCTCGCGCCAGCGCGCCTGGGGCGTGCCGATCACCGTCTTCGTCGAGAAGGAGACCAAGGAGGTCCTGGTCGACGCCAAGGTCAATGCCGCAATCGCCGAGGCTTTCGAGCAGGAAGGCGCCGATGCCTGGTTCACCGACACCGACGGCGCCCGCTTCCTGAAGCCCTTCGGCTACGACCCGGCGCTGTACGAACGCGTGACCGACGTGCTCGACGTCTGGTTCGATTCCGGCTCGACCCATGCCTTCACGCTGGAGAAGCGCGCCGATCTCAAGACGCATCGCGTCGTCGATGGCGGCAAGGACAAGGTGATGTATCTCGAAGGCTCGGATCAGCATCGCGGCTGGTTCCATTCGAGCCTGCTCGAAAGCTGCGGCACGCGCGGCCGGGCGCCCTATGACGTCGTCCTGACCCACGGCTTCTGCCTCGACGAGAAGGGCGAGAAGATGTCGAAGTCGAAGGGCAACGTCACGGCGCCGCAGGATGTGATCAAGGACAGCGGCGCCGACATCCTGCGTCTCTGGGTCGCTGCGGCCGACTATTCCGACGATCTGCGCATCGGCAAGGAGATCCTCAAGACCTTCGTCGAGACCTATCGCAAGCTGCGCAACACCATGCGCTGGATGCTCGGCACGCTCGCCCATTTCAGCGAGGAAATCCGCGTCACCGAGCCGGCTTCGATGCCGGAGCTGGAGCGGCTGATGCTGCACCGTCTCGCCGAGCTCGGTCCGCAGGTCGAGGAAGCCTACCGGACCTATGACTACAAGAAGGTCGTGAACCTGCTCTCGCAGTTCATGAACACCGAGCTCTCGGCCTTCTATTTCGACGTCCGCAAGGACGCGCTCTATTGCGATCCGCGCTCCAGCCATGTCCGCAGGAGTGCGCTCACCGTCGTCGACCATCTCTTCCGCTGCCTGACGACCTGGCTGGCGCCGATCCTGGTCTTCACTGCCGAGGAGGCCTGGCTCGAGCGTTATCCGCAGGCGAAGGCCGGCGAGGGCTCGGTCCATCTCGAGCTCTTCGCCGCGGTCGAGCAGAACTGGTTCGATCCCGAGCTCGCCGAGCGCTGGGCCAAGGTCCGCCGCGTTCGCCGCGTCGTCACCGGCGCGCTGGAGCTCGAGCGCGCTGCCAAGCGCATCGGCTCCTCGCTGGAAGCGGCGCCGATCGTCCATATCGCCGATCCCGACCTGCGCGCTGCCGTCAGCGGGCTCGATCTCGCCGAGATCTGCATCACCTCCGGCGCCAGGATCAGCGATGTGGAGGGGCCGGAAGGGGCCTTCCGTCTCGCCGACGTGCCCGGCGTGTCTGTCGTTCCGGTCCGGGCGTCCGGGGTGAAATGCGCCCGCTCCTGGAAGTATTTCGACCCGGCGACGGCCGAGGCCGATTATCCCGACGTCACCCCGCGTGACGCCAAGGCGCTGCGCGAACTCAGCCGCGCGGCATGAGCCAGCCGGAGCCGAACCAGCCGCCGGCCGGCACCGGCATGACGCCGTTGCGCCGGTTCGGCGTCGTCCTCGCCGTGGTCGTGCTGCTGCTCGACCAGGCGAGCAAGCTCTGGCTGCTCTTCGGCGCGCGCCTCGCCGAGGAAGGGCCGTTCCAGATCACCTCGTTCATGGAGTTCGTGCTCGCCTGGAACCGTGGCATTTCCTACGGCCTCTTCCAGCAGAGCACGGATATCGGCCGCTGGCTCTTGGTGGCGGTCTCCTTCCTGGCGCCGATCTGGCTCGGCCGCTGGATGTGGCGCTCGCAGGACAGGCTGACGGTCGCGAGCCTCGCCCTGATCATCGGCGGCGCGCTCGGCAATGGCATCGACCGGGCCGTCTTCGGCGCCGTGGTCGACTTCGTTCATCTCCATTTCGGGAGCTTCAGCTGGTACATCTTCAACGTTGCCGATGCGGCAATCGTTGTCGGAGTGGCCGGGCTTCTGTATGAGTCCTTCCGGCCCGGCGCCGGCAAGGCGGTCTCGCACTGAGATTGCTTGCCATGGTTTTGCCGCGGCGATCGATCATGACGGGGCATTCTGCCCCGGGACGGAGAATGGACATGGCTTATCGGATCCGCGCCTCGCGCATGCTGCTCGCCGGCGGCCTGCTGCTGGCTGCGACCCCTGCCTTTGCCCAGGAAGGCATGCTCTTCCAGAATCTGATGAAAGGCACGGGGCTTTTCGGCAGCGACAACAACGACATCGATTATAGGCAGCGTGCCCCGCTGGTCGTGCCGCCGTCCTCGACCCTGCCGAAGCCGCAGGAGCCGGGCGCGACGCGCACCGCCGCCTGGCCGGATGATCCGGACGTCGCCCGCCGCAAGGCCGATCGCGACGGCACCCGCGCCCCCTTCGCCAGCACCGAGGCCTATCGCGCCAACAACCGGCCCGAGATGACCCAGGAGGAGTTGCGCCGTGGGCGCGTCGTCGGCCGCGCCAACGGCCCGGACGGGATCGTTCCCGACCACAACAACTACAACAACCAGATTGCGCCGATCCGGATCGGCCGCGAGATGGCGGCGCGTCAGGCCCAGACCGACACCAGCAACCTGACCTATGGCAGCGAGCCGGAGCGGAAATACCTCGTCGACCCGCCGGTCGGCTATCGCCGGCCTGCCGGGACGGCGCCGCTCGGCCCGGGCCTCGCCGGCCCGCAGGAAGACAAGCATGCCGTCGGGCAGCGCGAGTTCCTGATGGGCACCAAGCCGATGCAGTAACGGCTTGGGGCGCGCCAACCCGGCGCGCCTTTGCCGGCGAAGCCGCGCGGGCTGGTTTCCGGCGATGCGCAGGCCTATCTTCCGGTGGAGCCCATCTCCGGCTCGGGCCGCCAGGCGGCTCGGGTCGATATCTTGTCCCGTTGCCGCAGGAGTCCGACCAGCCCCATGACGGTCCATACGCCGCCCAGCAGCGTCGCCAGCACGGTCGAATCCTTCCGGCTCGCCAATGGCCTGGAGATCGTGGTCGCTCCCGACCACCGGGCTCCGGTCGTGACCCACATGGTCTGGTATCGCAACGGCTCGGGGGATGATCCGGCCGGCAAGTCCGGCATCGCCCATTTCCTCGAGCATCTGATGTTCAAAGGCACGGCGAAATGGCCGGCCGGCGAGTTCTCCAAGATCGTTGCCGGTTATGGCGGCCAGGAGAACGCCTTCACCTCCTTCGACTACACCGCCTATTTCCAGCGCGTGCCGAAAGAGCATCTGCGCGCGATGATGGACTACGAGGCCGACCGGATGACCGGCCTTGCCTTCGACGAGAGCGTCGTCGGGCCGGAGCGCGACGTGGTGCTCGAGGAGCGGCGCATGCGGGTCGATGCCGATCCGGCCGCCCAGCTCGGCGAGGAATTCTCCAGCGCGCTCTACGTCCACCATCCCTATGGCACGCCGATCATCGGCTGGGAGCATGAGATCGAGGGGCTCTCCCGCGACGATGCCTTCGCCTATTATCAGCGCTTCTACACGCCGGAGAACGCGATCCTCGTCGTCGCCGGCGATGTCGAGCCGGCCGAGGTGCTGCGCCTGGCGCAGGACACCTATGGCGCAATCCCTGCGCGCGGCGAGCCGCCGCGCCGCAACCGGCCGGTCGAGCCCGATCCGCGCGCCGCGCGCCGGGTCTCGCTGTCCGATCCGCGCGTGCAGCAGCCCTCCCTGCGCCGCGCCTGGCTGACCCCGACCTATCTCTCCGAGCAGCGCGACCATGCCTTCGCGCTCGAGCTCGCGGCCGAGATCCTCGGCGGCGGCACCACTTCGCGGCTCTACCGGCAGCTCTGCGTCGAGCAGGAGCTGGCGGCAGGCGCCGGCGCCTATTTCATGGGTTCGATGGTCGACCGCTCGGCCTTCCAGGTTTCGGTGAGCCCGCGTCCCGGCGTCGAGATGGCGACGCTGGAGGCCGGGCTCGACGCGGCGCTGGCCGCCTTCATCGCCGATGGGCCGACCGAGCTCGAACTTGCCCGTGCGCGCACGCGCCTCGTCGCCGAGACGATCTTCGCCCGCGACAGCCAGTCCTCGCTGGCGCGCATCTTCGGCGCTTCGCTTGCCGTGGGCGAGACCGTCGAGGACGTGCAGCTCTGGCCGCAGCGCATCGAAGCGGTCAGCCGCGAGCAGGTCGTCGAGGCGGTGCGCCTCTATCTCAGGCCCGACCGCTCGGTCACCGGCCTGCTCCTGCCCGCCGCCTGATCACCAGCAGGCGGGCGTCAGGCGTCACGCCGTCAGGGAATGCCATGAACGCGCCGATCATACCTGCCCTTGCCGCACCCGGCCCTGCACTGTCCGTGCAGCGCGTCACCGCATCCTGCGGCGTCGAGGCCTGGCTCGTCGAGGAGCACAGCCTTCCCCTGCTTGCGCTCGATTTCGCCTTCGATGGCGGCGCCAACCGCGACCCCACCGATGCCGCCGGCAGCGTCAACCTGATCTCCGGCCTGCTCGACGAAGGCGCCGGCGATCTCGACGCCGAGGCCTTCCAGGGCCGCATGGCCGATCATGCGATCAGCCTCTCCTTCGATGCCCGCCGCGACGATTTCCACGGCCAGGTGCAGACCCTGTCGCGCCATCGCGACGTCGCCTTCGAATTGCTCGGCCTCTCCGTCAACGCGCCGCGCTTCGACGCCGACGCCGTTTCGCGTGTCAAGGCGCAGGTCATCGCCGGGCTGCAGCGCCAGGCCCAGAATCCCGATACGCTCTGCCGCAACGCGCTCTTCTCCGCCGCCTTTCCCGGCCACGCCTACGGCCGGCCGGAGCGCGGCGACGTCGCCAGCGTCGGCGCCTTGCAGCCGCAGGCGCTGAAGACCCTCTCGCGCGACCTGCTGAGCCGGGGCGGACTGAAGTTCGTCGCTGTCGGCGACATCACTGCCGCCGAGCTCTCCGATCGGCTCGATGCGCTGTTCGCAGGCTTGCCGGCCGGGCAGCCGCGCGTCCTGCCCGAGGCCGCCCTGCCGATCGCCAGCCTCGGCGAAACCCGCATCGTCGATCTCGACGTGCCGCAGACCGTGCTGCGCTTCATCGGCCCCGGCCTGATGCGGCACGATCCCGATTTCTTCGCCGGCACCGTGCTGAACCACATCCTCGGCGGCTCCGCCTTCACCTCGCGCCTGTTCATGGAAGTGCGCGAGAAGCGCGGCCTCGCCTATGGCGTCTCCTCCAGCCTGATGCCGCTGCGCCAGAGCGGCTTCCTGATCGGCGGCACCTCGACCCGCAATGACCGCGTCGCCGAATCGATGACGGTCATCCGCGACGAGATCGCCAAGCTCGCCGCCGAGGGGCCGAGCGAGCATGAGGTCGAGGAAGCCAAGCGCTACATCATCGGCTCCTACCCGCTGCGCTTCGACACCTCGCCCAAGATCGCCGCCGAACTGCTCGGGCTCGCGGTCGTCGGCTTCGAGCCGGAATTCCTGGCCGAGCGCAACCGGCATTTCGCCGAGGTGACGCTCGCAGACGTCCGGCGCGTCGCGGCGCGCCTCTTCGGCGAGGGCCGCCTGCTGGTCCAGGCCGTCGGCCGCCCGGTCGGGCTCGCCTGAGCCTGGAGCGCTTCCGCGTTTCGCTGAATCGCGGAAATGCTCCACCCCTTGTCCTGTCGCATTTTCTTGACGCGAACCGGTGTCCACTTCGCTTGAAAATGCTCTAGCCTTCCTTCCTCCAGACGTCCGGATCAGCTCCATGCTCCAGCAAAGCCTCGACCTCGCGCTCGTCTCCGGTGTCGGCGAAGGCGGGATTCCCGACGCGGCCTTCGACCAGGCCGTGGCCGATCTCGCTCCCGCTCTGGCGCGGCTCGCGGGGGAGGCCAAGACCTTGCCGCTGCTCGGCCTGCCCGCCGAGACCGCCGATCTCGAACCCGTACGCGTGGCGGCCGCTCGCCTGCGCGACGGCGCCAGCGACATCCTCGTGCTCGGCACCGGCGGCTCCAGCCTCGGCGGCCAGACCCTGGCGCAGCTCACCGGCTATGGTACCGCTGGCCTCTCCGCCTTCCTGCCGGAGCCGCGCGTCCACTTCATCGACAATCTCGACCCGCTGACCTTCGCCGCGCTGCTGAAGACGCTGCCGCTGAAGACGACCAAGTTCGTCTCGATCTCGAAGTCCGGCGGCACCGGCGAGACCCTGCTGCAGACCATTGCCGCGATCACCGCACTGCGCGGCGCGGGCATCGCCGAGGACAAGATCGGCTGGCATTTCCAGGGCCTGTCCGAGCCGGCAAAGCCCGGCAAGCTGCACGCGCTGCGGGCGTTGCTCGAGCC
This sequence comes from Allobosea rubneri, assembly GCF_032464875.1. Lineage (NCBI taxonomy): Bacteria > Pseudomonadati > Pseudomonadota > Alphaproteobacteria > Hyphomicrobiales > Alloboseaceae > Allobosea > Allobosea rubneri. The sequence goes on along the minus strand of NZ_JAWDID010000035.1, from coordinate 1,964 downwards.
GTTCGGCGTGCCCTTCCTCGAACACCATACCGGCGTCGGCGGGCGCTATTCGGTGCTGACCAATTGCGGCCTGCTGCCGGCGGCGGTGCTCGGCCTCGACATCGTCGCGCTGCGCCAGGGCGCCGCCAAGGCGCTCGCCCCGGTCCTTGCCGGCAAGGGCGTCAAGGAGACCCCGGCGGCGCTCGGCGCCGCGCTCAACCTCGCGGCGATGCGCAACGGGAAGAACATCGCCGTGCTGATGCCCTATGCCGACAAGCTCGCTTTGCTGACCCGCTGGTGGATGCAGCTCTGGGCCGAGAGCCTCGGCAAGGACGGGCAGGGCACCCAGCCGGTCGGGGCGCTCGGCCCGGTCGATCAGCACTCCCAGCAGCAGCTCTATCTCGCCGGTCCCAAGGACAGGCTCTTCACCGTGCTGACCGTCGCCAACAAGGGCAAGGGCCCGGCGATCGACGCGGCCTTGGCCAAGCAGATCGGCGAGGGCGATTTCGCGGATAAGACGATCGGCGACCTCGTCGCGGCGCAGGGCCTCGCCATGATCGACACCTTCGCCAAGAACGGCAGGGCGGTGCGCAAGCTCCATGTCGACGTGGTCGACGAGGCGAGCCATGGCGAGATCCTGATGCATTTCATGCTGGAGACGGTTCTCACCGGCTACGCCATGGGCGTCGATCCGTTCGACCAGCCGGCGGTGGAGGAGGCGAAGATCCTCGCCAAGCGCTATCTTGCCGAAGGGCGCGGCTGAACGATTCGGCCGGGCCGCTGGTTTCACCCAAGACGTCATCCCGGGGGAAGCGAAGCGCAGACCCGGGATTCATCATAGGGCGCGGCGCTCTACGATGGATCCCGGCGCAAGGCCGGGATGACGCGGTCTGGAGCTCTCGTTGAGTTCCGTTTTTTCTTATGCCGTGCCCATGACCGTCCGCCGCCTCGACCCCGTCCTCGTCGACCGCATCGCCGCCGGCGAGGTGATCGAGCGGCCGGCGGCTGCCGCGAAGGAACTGGTCGAGAACGCCCTCGATGCCGGCGCCCGCTCGATCGCGGTGACCATCGCCGCCGGTGGGCGCGAATTGATCCGCGTCGTCGACGACGGCGCCGGCATGACGCCGGAAGACCTCGCGCTCTCGGTCGAGCGTCACGCCACCTCAAAGCTTCCCGATGGCGACCTCTTCGCCATCCGCTCGCTCGGCTTCCGCGGCGAGGCCCTGCCGTCCATCGGTTCGGTGGCGAGGCTCTCGATCACGACGCGCCGGCGCGACGCGGCGCAGGGCGTGGGCCTGGTGGTCGAGGCGGGCGTCAAGGGGCCGGTGCGGCCGGCGGCTGCCGCCCTCGGCACCCGCATCGAGGTCAGCGACCTCTTCATCTTCACCCCGGCGCGGCTGAAATTCCTGAAGAGCGACCGCGCCGAGGCGCAGGCCGTCTCCGACATGCTGCGCCGCCTCGCCATCGCCCATCCCGAGGTGCGCTTCTCGCTCGAGGGCGAGCATGTCAGCGCCTTCGACTGGCCGGCCGAGCCGATCGGCGAGGAGGGCCGCCTGCGCCGTCTCAGCCGGGCGCTCGGGCGCGACTTCCCGGAGAATGCGCTGCCCGTCGAGGCCGAGCGCGAGGGCGTCAGGCTCTCGGGCTTCGCCGGCCTGCCGACCTTCCATCGCGGCACTTCGGCCGGTGTGCACATGGCGGTGAACGGGCGCCCGGTGCGCGACAAGCTGCTGCTCTCGGCGGTGCGCGGCGCCTATGCCGACGTCGTGCCCTCCGACCGGCACCCGGTGCTCTATCTCGACGTGCTCTGCGATCCGTCTCTGGTCGACGTCAACGTCCACCCCGCCAAGAGCGAGGTGCGCTTCCGCGATCCGGCGCTGGTGCGCGGCCTCGTCGTCTCCAGCCTCAAGGCGGCGCTGGCGAGTGCCGGCCACCGCGCGACCTCGACCGGCGGCGCCCGTACGCTTGAAGCCTTCCGCGCCGTCTTC